>JBGPTQ010000001.1:0-26858 GCA_041490725.1 Allostellaceae bacterium
CCCAACGCCCCGTGATTTTGCCGATGCCACCGCAGCCAGCGAGTCGGCGGCGTCGCCGATCACCGATGCGCGGCTGGGGCAGGCGCATGACTACAGGCGCCGCAAGGCAGCAGGACGGGCGATGCCACGGCGTGCCGATATCGATCCGACCGAGATCCCGAAACTGCTGCCTGATGTCATGCTGGTCGATGTGCTGCCAGAAGGCCGCTATCGCTATCGCCTGATCGGGACCGAAAACACCCAGGCGCAGGGCATGAACGCCACTGGCCGTTACCTCGACGAGGTCTTGCCCGGCCCGGAATACAAGGGCCACGTCATCGCCCTCTACGACGAATGCGTGTTCTCGCGCCGCGCCCTCTATTCGGAATGCCTGTTCATGTCGCCGCAGCAACGGGCGACGGAACGCCACACCAAAGTCCTGTTCATGCCGCTAGCCGAGGATGGCGACACCGTCAACATGGTGTTCGTCATGCAGGTTTTTTTCTATATCGACCAGGCGACGCGCGAGCGGCACTTCATCGAAGCGCGGCCCTATAAAGAAATGGTGCACGTCCTGCTGTGACGGCCGGGCTGTGCCACGCGAATTTTCCCCCCGGCATTACGAATACCATCGGTCAATTCGCGGCCGGCTCGAGCGCGCGGGCCGTCGCTGCAGTCGCCGGCTCGAGCGCGGCCTCGATGACGTTCTCGACCTTCTCGGCCCAGATGAAGCGCAGCACGCTGCGCGCCGCCTCGGGGATCTCCTCGTAATCCTTCTGGTTGCGCGCCGGCAGGATGACCGTGCCGAGACCCGCGCGGGCGGCCGCCACGATTTTTTCCTTGATGCCGCCGACCGGCAGGACGAGGCCGCGCAGGCTGATCTCGCCGGTCATCGCGGTGTCGCTCTTGACGGTGCGGCCGGTCAACAGCGACACGAGAGCGGTGAACATGGCCACCCCGGCGCTCGGGCCGTCCTTGGGGATCGCCCCCGCGGGCACGTGGATGTGAATGTCGCTGTTGTCGAACAGCTTGGCATCGAGGCCGAGGCTCGCGGCTTTGCCCTTGACCAAGGACAGCGCCGCCTGCGCGCTCTCCTTCATTACTTCGCCCAGCTGCCCGGTCAGGATGAGGCCGCCCTTGCCGGGGATGCGGGCCGCTTCGATAAACAGGATGTCGCCGCCGACCGGGGTCCAGGCGAGCCCGGTCGCCACCCCGGGGATGCTGGTGCGCATCGCGACATCGCTTTCGAACCGGCGCGCTCCGAGGATGCCGTGCAGGTCCGCCGCGGTGATGCGGACCTTGGCCGCACTGCCCTCGGCGATTTTCATCGCGACGCTGCGCAGCGCCGTGCCGATCTCGCGCTCGAGGTTGCGCACCCCAGCCTCGCGCGTGTAGTCGCGGATGACCGCATGTATGGCATCGTCGCCGATCTCGGCCTGGTCGGCGGTGAGCCCGTTGGCGGTGAGCTGGCGGGCGACGAGATAGCGGCGCGCGATCTCGAATTTCTCGTCCTCGGTGTAGCCCGGGAGATCGATGACCTCCATGCGGTCCCTGAGCGGGCCGGGGACGCTGTCGAGCACGTTCGCGGTGGTGATGAACATCACTCGCGACAGGTCGAACTCCACCCCGAGGTAGTTGTCGCGAAAGGTCGAGTTCTGCTCGGGATCGAGCACTTCGAGGAGCGCCGAGTTGGGGTCGCCCTGACAGCCGCGGCCGAGCTTGTCGATCTCGTCGAGCATCATCACGCATTGGCGGCTGCCGGCGCGGCGGATCCCCTGCAGGATATTGCCCGGCAGCGCGCCGATATAGGTGCGGCGATGGCCGCGGATCTCGGCCTCGTCATGCACCCCGCCGAGGCTGACCCGGACGAATTTGCGTGCCGTAGCGCGCGCGATGCTCTGGCCGAGCGAGGTCTTGCCGACCCCGGGCGGCCCGACAAAGCACAGGATCGGGCTGCGGCCGGTCGGGTTGAGCTTGTGGATCGCGAGATATTCGAGGATGCGCCGCTTGATCTTTCTGAGGCCGTAATGATCCTCGTCGAGAATGCGGCGCGCTTCGGCGATATCGATCGGCGGCTCGTCTTCGACTGACCAGGGCAGCTCGATCAGCCATTCAAGATAGGTGCGCGCCATCGAATACTCGCCGGCGGCCTCCGGCATGCGTTCGAGCCGCGACACCTCCTTCTTGGCATGCGTCTCGACCTCGGGAGGCATCTTGGCCTCCTCGATCTTGCGCCGCAGCTCGGCGATCTCCTGGCTCTTGGCGTCATCGCCTTCGCCGAGCTCCTGCTGGATCGTCTTCAGCTGCTCGCGCAGCAGGAACTCGCGCTGGCGATCGTCGATCGTCTCCTTGGTGCGGTCGCTGATCTTGCGCGACAGCCGCAACACTTCGAGCCGATACGCCAAAAGCTCGGAGATGCGTTCCAGGCGGCGCTCGATCGAGAAGGTTTCGAGGATCTCCTGCTTCTCGGTGGGGGTGATGTCCATGAAGCTGGCGATCAGATCGGCGAGCGCCGGCGCCGCGGTCATGCTCTGCACGGCGTTGACCAGCTCGCCCGGGGTCTGCGGCAGCAGCTGCAGGACTTCCATCGCCTGGTTGCGCAGATTGAGCAGCCGGGCGTCGATTTCCGTGCTCTGTCCCTCCGGCTCGGCGACCCACTCGACGCGCGCCACGAAAAACGGGTAGCCGTCGAGAAACTCGATAACCCGAAAGCGGCGCTCGCCCTGGCAGATCACATGATGGCTGCCGTCGGGGCTGGTTACGTAGCGCAGCAGGTTCGCTTCGGTGCCGACGCGATGCAAATCGACCGGCAGCGGGTCGTCCATCGCCGCTTCGCGCTGCAGCACCAGCCCGACCGGGCGGTTGAGGCGGATCGCGGTTTGCGCCGCGGCAACCGAGCGCTGGCGGCCGAGCGTGATCGGCAGCACCGTGCCGGGAAACAATACCAGGTTGCGGGTCGATATCAGGATCAGCGCGTCGGCCGGGACCGATGGGACCGCTTCGAGCCCTGTCGGTGCGGGTCCGGGTCCAGCTGCGGCGGGCGGCGTGCCGGAATCGGCCATCTGCGTTTGGGGCTGCGTTTGGGGCTCTTCCCGGTCCATCACCGCGTTCCCTTCTCTAAGCGCAGCATCAGGCAGCCATTGGCGAGATGCCGGGCGGAAATCGCAAACGGCACCGGCGGCAACTCGATCCGGCGCTCGAAATTTCCGTACGGGATCTCCATCCGCAGGATCCGCGCGTTCTGCAATTCGTGCGGCAACGGGCGCTCGCCTCTGACCACCAGGGTGCCGGTGTTCAAGGTCACCGTGATGCTGTCGAGCTCGACCCCGGGCAATGCGATCAGAATGGTCAGCGCGTCGTTGGCCTCGAAGACGTCGATCGGTGCCTCCCAGTGGGGCCTCCCGTGATGAAAGAATTGCCGGCGCAGGCGCTCGGCACGCTCCATCGCCGCGCAGGCATTGGCCCACATCATTGCATCGAGCTGGCGTTTCGGCATGATCGACTCCGCGCCGTCAACCGCCGGGGTTTCGGCGTCCCTTCATATGATGATGAAAATGCCTGGTGGAAGGAGCGTCGACCTTGCGCCGCGCTCTCAGATCGGGTGGTAGCGGATGCGGAAGGCGGCGCTCAACAGCGCGATCCCGAACAACAGCGCATAGGCTCCCAGCCACCAGGAAAGCGCCACGACCCCGGTGGCCGGTTGCACGAACAGCACGATCCCTAAGAGGATCGAGACGAGGCCGCTCACCACCAGTAGCCACTCGCCGCTGATCCGGATCAGGGCGATCCCTGCGGCCATCAGCGCGACCCCGGTGATGACCGCCCACAAGGCGATCAGGTAGATCAGCGCGACCAGCACCGGTCCCGGCCAGGCAAACACGACGACGGCTATAATGATGTTGAGGATGCCTTCGAGCAGCAAGGCGCCGGAGCGGCCATGACGGCGCGCCGCGAGCAGCGCGGCGACGAGCGCGAGGATGCCGTCGACCAACGCGTAGACCCCGAACAGCAGGACCAGCGCCGCCGCAGTGATTCCCGGCCAAAAGAAGGCGATGATGGCGAACAGAATCGCCACGACACCGCGCAGCGCCAGCGCCCACCAATTGCCGATCAGGATAGCCGCCATCGCCGTGCTCCGCAACGCTCACTTAGGGTTTGGCGGATTGCCCGGCGAATTGCCCAGCGTAGCCTTTTGCTGGTGTTCCAAACGTTACCTCAAATATAACTTGGCAGATTGCCATCCCTGCATCGAGAATGATGTCATACGGGCCGAGATTAAACATTTCTAGTTGAATCTGACCGGTGAATCCGGCGTGTATTGTCGGCGCCGTCATGTGAACCATCATTCCTAGCCGCGCCAATCCACTTTTCTCTTCTACCCTCGCGGCGATACGGGAGGTATAAGGAAGAATGACGGTTTCGCGAGTCCATGCCAGAAGAAGCGACCGCGACTTAAAATGGAAACCATTCAAGAAACTCTCTGCTTCCTTGCCTCTAATTGTGCATAACTGTAGCCTGTTGCGCCAGGTTGTATCGGTTGTCCTGGAAGGTCCTTCCAAATTTCGCCAGGCTCGTCGAGAGTTAGATCAACACTTGTGGAACTATAGGCGTCGGGCGGCGGCGCCGGAGTGATCGTAATTTGCTCACTTGCGATGAAAATTTGAATTTCGCGATCGGTGAGAATCATTTGAATCTCAGCGGCTCGGTGAGCCGGCAGTTAAGCTATCGCTGTTTTAGGAACCCACACCCTCCATCGGCCGGAAAGGGTCTCGCGGGGAAGCTCGACCAACACTTGGTCATCCTTCTCGCCGATAAAACCAGCCTCAACGCTATCGGCTGTTGCCTGGCTAGTGTGAACGACGACCTCTTCGGTCCCTGTTGACGTCGGGATCGTGACAACCGCTTCCGAGGGGATCGATCCCGCCTCCCGTCTGGTTATCCTGATTCTCAGCATTGCCCCTCCCTTCCTCTATCTAATCCTATCATCTCGCATGTTGTAGCTAAGATCAATCATAATCACCATATTTTGATATGTTCCGGCTTTGTTCCAAAAATTACCCGCATCATCTTGATAATGCAATCAGATTGGCTGCGTGGGTCTACTCGCCTCGCAAAGCGCGATATTAGTTGTCGCGCTCGCTTCCCTCTGCCGCCTCGGGCCGGGTTGGCTATTTGCGGACGGCGCGAAACCGGTTATCAGCGTGGCCGCGGCAATTGGCGAGGCTGACGTGGCGTTGATCAGCGAAGCGACGGTGGCATTTGTCGAGGGGATCGCGGCGGAGGCCGAACGGGTTGAGACGCCGTGCGGCGAGGGTACGATGGTCTGGCGCTGCTGGGGCA
Source organism: Allostellaceae bacterium (assembly GCA_041490725.1). Lineage (GTDB taxonomy): Bacteria > Pseudomonadota > Alphaproteobacteria > ATCC43930 > CGMCC-115725 > DATARH01. The sequence goes on from JBGPTQ010000001.1 coordinate 5,320, forward strand.
GCGGCCCGCCGCTCGTGCTGCTGCATGGCGGCTATGGCTCGTGGACGCATTGGATCCGCAACGTGCTGCCGCTGGCGCGGCAATTCACCGTCATCGCCGCGGATCTGCCCGGCCTCGGCGAATCGGCGACGCCGCCTGAGCCGTGGACCGCCGAGGGATTGGCGGCAATCGTCGTCGAGGGTCTCGACATCGTGCTGCCGCGCGGCGGGCGGATGCATCTCGCCGGGTTCTCCTTCGGCGGGGTGATCGGCGGCAATGTCGCGGCGCAGCTCGGCGACCGGCTGCGCGGCTTCACGGTGGTCGGTTCGAACGGGCTCGGGCTCGAGCGCTCGCCGACGCCGCTGCGGCGGGTCGCGCCGGGCGCCACCGACGAGGAGGAATTAGCCACCCACCGCTACAATCTGAACCAGCTGATGATCGCCGACCCAGACAGAATCGACGAGCTGGCGCTCTACCTGCAGAAAACCAACCATGCGCGCGCCCGCATGCGCAGCCGGCGGTTTTCGCGCTCCGGCGCGCTGGTCGAGGCGCTGCCGCGAATTACCGCGCGGCTCGATGGCATCTGGGGCGAACGCGACGCGACCGCCTATCCCCATCTCGATGAGCGCGCGCGGATTCTGCGCAGTTTTCAGCCCGCGGCGCGTTTTGCCGTGGTGCCTGGAGCCGGGCACTGGGTCCAGTACGAGGCGGCCGACCGGTTCAACGCGCTCATCGCCGAATTCGCCGCCGGCTGAGGGTGCGCGTCGCTGCGCTCCGGCTCACCCGTGCGACATCGGCACCACCAGCAGGTAGCCGTTGAGGGTCAAGAGGACGCCAAAGACGGCGAGAATGCCGCTCAGCCCGAGCAGAAAAGGCGAGGCCGCGACGATCGCCACCGAGCCGAGCACGATGGCGATCTGGAGTGCCGCTTCGGCGTATTCGAAATTCGGCGTCTGCGCCGCCGCGTGGTCGCGCTTCGCTCCCCATTCCTCCGCCGTGGCGAGCAGCTCTTTCTTGCCCTCGCCCTTCATACCGGCCTTCTTCGGCGGCTCGCTCTCGTAGCGCGCCGCCGTGTCGCGATAGCGTTTGACCAGTTCGCCGACCTTGGCGAGGTGCTCGGGCGACAGGCCCGGCGCGCCGGCGGCGAGCAATTCGAGCTCTTCGGCAGCAGTTTGGTAATGAATCTGGCGGATATATTTTGCCTGATAGAAAGCCCAGGTGTCCGACGCGTGGATATTGGCGTTCAGCATTTCCTTCGTTGCATCGGCCCCGCCGAGCGCGGCGATCGCCAGCAGCATCGCGGTCACGCCGACATAGATCGCCGTGAGCCGGCGGAACCAGTCATGGGTCGGGGCGGCGTGAGCATGGCTTTCCGAGTCTTCATGGATCTGCTCTGCGATCTCGTGCGCTTCCACTTCTGCCCCCTCTACTCTATCTAAAGATCAGGATGGCTTCTCCCGAAGACTATTGTTCGAGGCTGGAATCCGCTCGACCGGAGTCGGCAGACACTCTAGCATGCGCGCCTTGTCGGCCGCGAGGGTGCGGCGCCGTCGCCGGTCGGCTGCCCGGAACAGGGAGACGGGGTCAGAAATAATCGCCGATGGATATCAATCAGCTCATTGCGCATAACGGCGCCTATTTTTACATCATCGTCGCGGTCTGGACCTTTCTCGAAGGCGAGACGGTGGTCATCTTCGCCGGGTTCGCCGCGGCCCAGGGCCTGGTCGACCCGCTGCTGCTGCTGATCGCAGCCTGGCTCGGCAGCTTTTCCGGCGATCAGTGCTATTTCTGGCTCGGCCGCCACTTCGGGGTCAAACTGCTCGATCGCTTCCCGCGCTGGCACCACGGTGTCGATGGCCCGCTGCGCTGGCTCGAACGCTACGATGCCGGGTTCATCTTGTCGTTCCGCTTCATCTATGGCGTGCGCAATTTCTCGTCGTTCGCGTTGGGGCTGAGCGCGGTTCGGTGGGATCGGTTTTTGCGGCTGAACTTCGCCGCCGCCGGGCTGTGGGCGGCGTGCTTTGCCGCGGTCGGCTATTTCCTTGGTCATGCCTTCCGCGCCGTGCTCGGCGACCTCGCCCGCTCGTTCAGCCTGGTGATGCTCGGCGTGTTCGTCGCGATCGGCGCCGGCATGTGGGCGCTGCATCGGCTGCAGCGCCGCCGCCAACTCAGGGTTCCGCGGGGCGCTGACGTGGTGCTCCCGCCGACCTGATCGCGGCGCTACCCGAGGATTTTGATTTCGCTTGCGACGGCGAGGCCGAGCGCCCGGTCCGCGCGCCCGGCATTGACCGCGATCTCAACGAGGCCGTTCGAATTGACGTACCAGAACGCCTCGCCGCTCGGCATGGAAGCGAAGGTCTGCGCATGGCTGATGCTGTGCCCGCCGGCGGCGAGGCGCGCGGTCGGGGGCAGGCAGGCGCCGCGCAGCCCGGTCAGCGCATTGCCGTAATGATCGATATAGACGATCTCCGCCAGATCGTCGGGCCAATCGGGGTATCCAAGCGGCATGGCGCGGCTGGCCAGCGCCGAGGGCGGCTCGCCCTGCGCCAGGCGCCCCGCTACCGGAGCGAACAGGTCGCGGCCGTGAAAGCTCGCCGACAGCGCCGGTGGCCGCCAGCTGATCTCCCAAGAGCGCGGGCTCGCGGCGTGGCGCAGCACCAGCTCGAAGAGGCCGTTGTCCGGCCCGACATAGAGGCGGCCCGCGGCCTCGGCGATCAACCCGCGCCGCTCGCTGCCGACCCCGGGATCGACCACGCACAGCAGCACCGTCCCCGCCGGAAACCACGCGGCATAAGCTGCCAGCAGATAGGCCGCAGGCTTGGGCCGTCCCGCCGGGGCATCGGCAAAAAGCTGGATCACCGGCACCCCAGGCGCGGTCTCTTGCAGGACCGCATTGACTTGGCCGGTATAGGGGCCGGCGAGGCCGAAATCGGTGAACAGCACGATCATCCGATGACTATGGCGCCGCCATGCTCGCCGCGGCAAGCCGGCCGGCGCCGGGCCGTTCTTGCAAATAATGGCGGTTTGCGTATCGTCGCGGCCGGTGGGGAGTTTAGCTTTGGGGGAAGATTATGAAGAAGATTGTCCTGATCGCTGCGCTGGTCGCGGCGGCGGCGCAGCCCGCTTGGGCGGCCAGCAAGGCGACGAGCAGCTGCATGTCGCCGAGCGCGATCGAGGCTCAGGAGGCGATCCGCTACATGACCGATCTGATGATCGTCAGCTCGGTTTGCCAGGACACGATTTATGCCGAGTTCCGGTTACGCAACAGGGACGCGATCTTGGGGTATCAGAAGGCGCTGATCGCGCATTTCCATGGCGCCGCGGGGTTCGACCGCTGGAACACCGCGCTCGCCAACCAGGCGGCGCAGAAGCAGTCAGGCAACCAGCTGATCTGCCAGCAATCGGTGGCGCTGTTGCAGCAGGCGCGCGGATTGGACACCAAGGGTTTCCGGGCCTTTGCGGCGGCCCAGGCGGCGGCCAACACGCAGGCCGTCAAATGCGGAAAATAGCGCGCTGAGCGCGGTGCGGGCCGGTTTTGCAAGGCGGGGCAGAAGTGATGTCCCGCCTCGCATCAACTGCGCTACAGTGGGCCAAATATCCAAATAGGAGGACGCAATGGCCCGGATCGTCCTTGGGATGGGCACCTCGCACACGCCGATGCTGAACGCGCCGCCGACCGATTGGCCGCGCTTCATCGAGCGCGATTCGCGGCGCGACAATCTGCTCGATGTCGAGGGGCGGCTGACGACCTACGAGGCGCAGCTCAAGCACGCGCCGCCGGGCATCGCGGCGGAAATCACGCCGGAGCGGATGCAGGCGCGGCACGGTGCCGTGCAGGGGGCGATCTCCCGCCTGGGCGATTTCCTGCGCGAGGCCAGGCTCGACGCGCTGATTGTCGTCGGCGACGACCAGGACGAGCTGTTCCACCACGACAACATGCCGGGCATCCTGGTCTATTACGGCGAGACGATCCCCAATGTGCCGCTGGCACCCGTGGCGGAGCCCAATTGGGGCTGGCGGGCGACGGCGCGGTGGTACGAAGAAAAGGAGCCGCGCGATTACCCGGTCGATTCCGCTCTCGCGCGCCACCTGATCGACGCGCTGATCGAGCGCGAGTTCGACATCGCCGCGGCGAATTCGGTGCCCGAGGGCGAGGGCGAAGGCCACGCGATCGGCTTTGTCCACAAGCGGATCATGCAAGAAATCGTGCCGATCGTGCCGGTCTGCATCAACACCTATTATCCGCCGAACCAGCCGACGCCGCGGCGCTGCTATCGGCTCGGGCAAGCGATCCGCGCCGCGGTCGAAGCCTATCCGGGCGACGCGCGAATCGGCATCATCGGCTCGGGCGGCCTGTCGCATTTCGTCGTCGACGAGGCGCTCGACCGCGGTCTCTTCGACCTGTTCCGCCGCAAGGACACCGCGGCGATCGAGGGATTGCCCCGCGAGAAGCTCAATTCGGGCAGCTCGGAGATCCGCAACTGGATTTGCGTCGCCGGCGCGGTCGAGCACCTTTCGCTCGAATGGTCGCTCTACGAGCCGGGCTATCGCACGCCGGCCGGCACCGGCACCGGGCTCGGCTTCGCGTTCTGGTCGTGAAGGAATAGCCGCCATGCGGAAAAAAGACAGCGGCGATCTGGTCCGCGTCGGGCCGGGGACGGTGATGGGCGGGCTGATGCGCGAATACTGGCTGCCGGCGGCGATGTCGTCGGAGCTGGAACGCGACGGCGCGCCGCTGCGCCTATTGCTGCTCGGAGAGCGGCTGATCGCCTTCCGCGACAGCTCGGGACGGGTTGGCGTCATGGACCACCGCTGCCCGCACCGCTGCGCCTCGCTGTTCCTCGGCCGCAACGAGGAGAACGGCATCCGCTGCGTCTATCACGGCTGGAAATACGACGTGGACGGCAATTGCGTCGACACGCCGAACCTCGCCGGACAGCCCGACTTCAAGAACCGGATCAAGGCCAAGGCCTACCAGACCGTCGAGCGCAACGGCCTGGTCTGGGTCTATATGGGCGCCCGCAAGGAAGCCCCGCCGCTGCCGCAGATCGAGGCGACGCTGCTGCCCGACTCCGAGGTCACGATCAACTTCGTGCAGCGCGAATGCAACTGGCTGCAGGCGCTCGAGGGCGATATCGACACCTCGCATTTCGGCTTCCTGCATGCCGGCTCGGTCGATCCCGCCGATGTGCCCGACGACAGCCTGTTCCGCCACACGGTCACCAACCGCGCGCCCGACTACCACGTCGCCGACACCGAGTGCGGCACGATGTACGCCGCCTATCGCGAGGCGGCGCCGGGCCGGACCTACTGGCGCTTTGCCAATTTCATGCTGCCGTTCTGGACCCAGACGCCGCAGGGCAAGTTCACCGAGCATCTGCACAACCGCGCCTGGATCCCGATGGACGACCACCACACGATGTTCGTCAGCCTGATGTGGCGCCAGCACCCGCCGTCGATCGGCCCGGATAAGCGCGGCCAGATGATGCCGGGCTTCAAGCGCGTCTTCGACTATCTGCCGAACAATTCAGACTGGTACGGCCGCTGGCGGCTTCAGGGCGGGCCGACCAACGACTGGCTGGTCGATCGCGAGGCGCAGAAGAATGGCGGCAACTACACCGGCATCGACGGCATCCACGCCCAAGATCAGGCGATTACCGAGAGCATGGGGCCGGTCACCGACCATCTCTTCGAGCATCTGGCGCCGAGCGACCGGATGATCATGGCGACCCGGCGGCGCCTGCTGAAGGCCGCGCGTGCCTTGGCCAAGGACGGCGCGGTGCCGCCCGGGGTCGACGATCCGGACATCATGTATGCGGTGCGCAGCGGCGATTTCGTCACCGATGCAAAGCTCCGCTGGCGCGAAGCCTACGACCGCCAAATGCGCGCCTCGGTTCGCCCGTTGCAAGAGGCGGCGGAATAGGGATTAGTTCACAGTGAGGCAGTGAGGTAGATTTTCCGTTGTAGGATGGGTTGAGCGAAGCGAAGCCCATCATCTTGACCGAAATCCTGATGGGTTTCGCTTCGCTCAACCCATCCTACAGCACCAATTTTTTCTCACTGCCTCACCGTCTCATTGTGAATTAATAAAGTCGAGGAACGCGGCGAGGAACGCGTCCTTCTGCTCGTCGAACGGAGCGTGGCCGGCCTGCGGCAGCACAACCAGCCGGGAGCCCGGGATCAGCGCGCGATAGGCTTCGCCGAATTTGGCCGGCACGAGGCCGTCCTCGGCGCCCCAGACGAGCAGGGTCGGCACGTCGATGCGGTGCAGCCATTTGGGCAAACCCGGGTTGTGGAAGCGCGGGCGGTAGGCGAGGCGCATGACGGTCGCGCGGTTTTTCGCGACGATGCTCATGTCGGCGCGGACGAGGTCGCCGAGGCGGCGCGATGCCCGCTCCGGATCGGCGTAAAACCGCCGCAAATTCTCCTCGACCGGCATGCGGAAGATGTCGGGGATCGGTTCGCCATCGGCGGTGATGCCGACCGCGCCGACGAGGGTCAGGCTGGCGAGAAGCGCGGTGTTGCGCACCGCCAGCTCGGCCGCGATCCAGCCGCCGAGCGAAGTTCCCATCAGATGCACCCGGTCGAGGCCGAGCGCCTTCAGTAGGTCGAGGGTGAAATAAGCGAGGTCGGCCACCTCGTCGAGCCAGGGCGGGTCGTCCGACTGGCCGAAACCGGGGTGCTCGGGGGCGAATACCGCGAACCGCGTTGCCAGCTCGTCGAGAAACGGCATCCAGCCGGTATGCCCGCCGGCGCCATGCAGGAAGACGAGCGGCGGCGCGTCCTTCTGTTCAGGTCCGCCGCGCAACAGCCGGATCGCAGCGCCGCTGACGGTGATCTTGTGTTCGGTATAGGGCATCGCGGCCTCCCGGGCGAATTACCGAAGGGTAGCGATTGCGTGCCCTCGCGTCGAAGCTAAGATTGCCTGTACTCGGGAGCCGCCGCGATCAAATCGCCCCGGCGGATGCGGGAGACAGTCAGATGAGCGATTCAACAATCAACAACTTCGCCGTGCTCGATTCGGTCTATGGCAGATTCATCGTCAACCGGCACTGCGCGTTTCAGGCGGAGGCGCTGGTCAAGACTGGGCGCCCGCATATCGACGACGAGATCAAGAAGATCCTGACCATCGTCAAGGGGCTGCCCGGCGAGTGCGTGGTTGTCGACGCCGGCGCCAATATCGGCCTGATCAGCATCCCCATCGCGCAGGCGGTGAAGGCGAGAGGCGGCATTGTGCACGCCTTCGAGCCGCAGCGGATGATGTTTTACGCGCTGTGCGGTGCCGCGGCGCTAAACGATCTCGAAAACCTTTTCGTCTGGCATCGGGCGGTCGGCGCGGGACCCGGCACGATCACCGTGCCTCGGATCGATTACGCCAAACCGCAGGATTTCGGCATGGTCAGCCTGGTCGCGCCGCCGGGCGGCAAAGCGGGCGAAACCATCGACCTGATGGCCATCGACAGCCTGACCGTGCCGCGGCTCGATTTCCTCAAGATTGATGTTGAAGGCATGGAAATCAGCGTGCTGCAGGGCGCCCGCGTGGCCCTGCAAAATCATCTGCCGTGGTGCTGGGTCGAATACTGGAAGGTCGACCGCGGCGAGATCAAAGCCCAGTTCGCCGGGCTCGATTACAAATTCTACCTCATGGATAATTTGAACATGCTGTGTGCGCCGGCCGAAAGGCTTGCCGCGTCGAAAATCGCGATCCGCGCGCCGGAAGCGTGAGGCCACCCGCCGCGAGGCGATTGCCCGATGCCGGCCATCATGCGAGGCTCCGCGGCTCAGTCAAAGGAGAGGGCCATGGCGACGCTCAAGATTTACGGCATTCCGCGCTCGCGCGCCTTCCGCACGATGTGGATGGCGAAGGAGCTGGGGCTCGAATACGAAAACATCCCGATCGATTTCGCCAATGAGGGCACACGCGCGCCCGAATACCTCGCGATCAACCCCAACGGCCATGTGCCGACGATCGACGACGACGGGTTCATCCTGTGGGAGTCGATGGCGATCAACCTCTATCTCGCGAAGAAATACGGGAGGGGCAGCCTCTACCCGATACGCTTCGAGGACGAGGCGCGCGCCTGGCAATGGAGCTTCTGGGGAATGACCGAGGTCGAGCGCCCGGTGCTGACCGCGATGTTCCACCGCGCGATCCTTCCCGAGGACAAACGCGACGCGGCGCTCGCCGACGAAAGCGAACACCAGCTCGGGCGGCCGCTGATGGTGCTCGATGGTGCGCTCGCCGCCTCGCCCTACCTGCTCGGCGAGCATTTCTCCGTCGCCGACCTCAATGTCGCGAGCATCCTCTCATGGGCGCGGCCGGCGCGGATCGATTTCAGCCATGTCCCCAAGGCGGCCGATTGGCTCAAGCGCTGCGCCGAACGCCCGGCCGCCCGCGCCGCCCGCGACCTGCAGCGGTAAGCGGCCGTGGCGCAGGGCACCCCCGAAACAATCGTCTATGTCTCGAATGCCGGCGGCCCTGAAATCCATGTCCTGGCGATGAACCGGACGAGCGGGGCTCTCGATCTGATCGAGAAGATTGCGATTCCCGGGACCGACAAGCCGGCGCCGACCAGCATGCCGATGGCGCTGAGCCCCGATCGCCGGTTTCTCCATGTCGCCCTGCGCAGCGAGCCCTTCACCGCGGCGAGCTTTGCGATCGATCCGGCGAGCGGGCGGCTCAAGCATCTCGGCAACGCGCCGCTCGATGCCAGCATGGCCTATACGACGGTAGACCGGACCGGGCGTTGGCTGCTCTGCGCCTCCTATCCGGGCGGCAAGCTGACGATCAACGCGATCGACGGGGAAGGCCATGTCAGGGCGCCGCCCAATCAAATCGTCGCGGACCGGCCCAAGGCGCATTGTGTCTTGGTCGATGCGTCGAACAAACACGCCTACTGCAGCGTCCTCGCCCAGGACCTCGTCATGCAGCTGAATTTCGATCCGGCGAAGGGCACGGTGTCGCCCAACACCCCCGCCGAGATCAAGACAAAGCCGGGGGCGGGCCCGCGCCACATGGCATTCCACCCGAATGGGCGGTTCTTGTACTTGATCACCGAGACCACCGCGACGATCGGGGCCTATGCCGTCAACCAGGGGAACGGCACGCTCAAGGAGCTGCAATTCGTCGACATGATGGTGCCGGGTTACAAGGGAGACATTGCCGCCGCCGATCTGCATGTCACCCCGGACGGGCACTTCCTCTACGGCAGCGAGCGTAAGACCAGCACCCTCGCCGGGTTCCGCATCGATCCCGCGAAGGGCACGCTGTCGCCGATCGGCCGCTGGCCGACCGAGACCACGCCGCGCGGCTTTGCCATCGACCCGCGCGGGCGGTTTCTCTTGTCGGTCGGGCTCGATTCCAACCAGATGACGGTCTACGCGATCGGCAAGGGGAACGGCGCGCTCGATCCCGTCAAGCAGCACGCAATGGGCAAGATGCCGAACTGGATCGAGTTCGTCGATTTGCGGTGAGGCTTGGCGCTACCCCTTGGCCACCTGGTGCCCGGCGAGGTGCTCGAGCACCCGCACCAGCCCGGAATGGTCCCAGCCCTTGCCGCCCAATGCGGCGGCGGCGTTGAACAGCTCCTGGGTGGTTGCGGTGTTCGGCAAGGAGAGGTTGAGCGCCCGGGCGCCGGACAATGCGAGGCTCAGATCCTTCTGGTGCAGCTCGATGCGGAAGCCGGGATCGAAGGTGCGCTTGATCATGCGTTCGCCATGGACTTCGAGGACGCGCGAGGAGGCAAACCCGCCCATCAGCGCCTCGCGCACCTTGGCCGGATCGGCGCCGGCTTTCGAGGCGAACAGCAATGCTTCGCCGACCGCCTCGATGGTCAGCGCGACGATGATCTGATTGGCGACCTTGGTGGTCTGCCCGGCGCCAATGTCGCCAATCAGGGTGATGTTCTTGCCCATCAGATCAAACAAGGGCTTCACCCGGTTGAAGGCGCTTTCCGAACCGCCGACCATGATCGTCAGGCTCGCCGCCTTGGCCCCGACCTCGCCGCCCGAGACCGGCGCGTCGATATACTCGCAGCCTTTCCGGATGATCTCGGCAGCGAACACCTTGGTTTCGATCGGCGAGATCGAGCTCATGTCGATGACGGTCTTGCCCGGCTTGAGGCCGGACGCGATCCCGTCGGGGCTGAACAGCACGTTCTCTACATCCGGCGTGTCGGGAACCATGATGATGATGGTTTCGGCATGCTCGGCGACCGATTTGAGGGTGTCGCACACCGTCGCGCCTGCGCGGATTTCCGGCGGCACCGTGCGCTTGCCGTAGACGAACAGCTGGTGCCCGCCCTTCAGCAGATTTTGGGCCATGGGCCGCCCCATGATGCCGAGGCCGACAAAACCGATCTGCATGGGTCTTCTCCGATTGGAATGGCTGGCAAGTGCCGGCACAGTGCACAGGACGCGAGGCTGGCTCAAGGCGTCATAATCAACACGGTCATTGCGAGGAGCGTAGCGACGAAGCAATCTCGATCCGGCGAGCCAAGCCGGCACGGGATTGCTTCGCGGAGCCTGTCCTCGGGCGGCGCGAAGCGCCGACCCGTGGGCTCGCAATGACACCGAAGGCCGGTGGGGGGATCATCAATGCTGCGCGCGCTGTGCCTGTTTGTGCTGGTCCTTGTCGCCGTGCCTGCTGCGGCGCAGGAGTATCAGTCGAAGGAGCTGGCGGAGGCCGCCACCACCTACCGCCAGGAGCTGATCGACAGCATTCCCGCCGCCAAGAAGCAGCCGGCGTTGATCGCCCGGCTGCGCCGCGACGCCGACGCGGAATACCGCGCCAAGCGCTACTCCCAGGCGGTCGACGACCTGACCCGCGCGATCGCCTACGGCGCCGATGACGGGCTGGTCTGGCTGCGCCTCGCCCAGGCACTCGCCGAAGCGCGGGACGACCACTTCCAGGCAAGCGCCTACAACGCCTATGTTAAATCAACCGATCCGGTCGAGCGCGGCACCGCGCTCATTCTGATCGGCCGCGATTACGACCGCCACGACAAGCAGAAGGAGGCGCTCGCCGCCTTCGAGGCGGGGCTGGCGTTCACCAAGTCTGCCGTGATCGCCGAGCGGGTCGATCAGTTGCGCCGGCTCGTCGCGTTCCGGGTGACCAAGGTCGAGCTCTCGGCCGAAGCCGACGCGCCGCGCGCCTGTCTGCGCTTCAATGAGAAGATCGCGACCAAACCCGATCTTTCATATGGCGATTTCGTGCGTACCACGCCCGACCTCGCCGGCATCGTCACCGCCCGCGGCGATACGCTGTGCCTCGACGGGCTGAAGCACGGCGAGACCTACGAGGTTGAGCTGCTCGCCGGGTTTCCGGCGGCGAGCGGGGAGAAGACGCGGGAGAGCTGGAAGAGCGGGATCGTGGTGCCCGACCGCAAGCCGGCGATCAGCTTTGCCGGCGCCGGCTACGTGCTGCCGCGCGAGGGGAGCGCCGGGCTGCCGGTCACCACGATCAATCTCGACAAGGTCAAGCTGCGGCTGGTGCGGATCAACGAGCGCAACCTGGTCCCCAGCATCAGCGCCGATAAGCTGACCATGAGCATCGATCCGGACAGCGTCGACGAGCTGATAAGCCAGAGTGGCAGCCTCGTCTGGCAAGGCGAGATGACGATCACAGGCGAACGCAATCGCCCGGTCGTTACCGCGATCCCGCTCACCCCCGTGCTGCGGGACAAGGGCCCCGGGGTCTATCTGGCCGTCGTCGAGCGGGCCGATACGAAGCCCCGCGACGCGAGCCAGCCGGCAACCAACTGGGTCCTCGTCTCCAACCTCGGCCTCAGCACCTACGCCGGCAGCGACGGCATGGAAGTCGCGGTGCGCTCGCTCGCCGACGCGAAGCCATTGGCCGGGGTGGCGCTGCGTCTTTACGCGCGCAACAACGCCGAGCTGGCATCGGTCACGAGCGATGCTGACGGGCTCGCCCATATCCCCGGCGGTCTCCTGCACGGCAGCGGCGGCGACGAGCCCTTTGCCGTCATGGCCTATGGCCCGGCCAATGGCCCTGCCAATGGCCCTGGGGGCGATTTCAATTTCCTCGAGGTCGGCCGCGCCGCCTTCGACCTGTCGGACCGCGGGGTCAGCGGCCGGCGCCAGCCGGGTCCGGTCGACGGCTATCTCTATACCGATCGCGGCATCTACCGCCCGGGCGAGGCCGTCCATCTGACCGCGCTGGTGCGCGACGACAAGGCCGAGGCAGCGGCCGGCTTACCGCTGACCTTGCGCCTGTTGCGGCCGGACGGCGTCGAGGTCGATCGCCGCCAACTGACTGGCGGCAAGCTTGGCGCCTTCGACGAGACATACTCGCTGGCGCGCGATGCGCGCATTGGCACTTGGCTGGTCGAGCTGAAGCTCGATCCGAAGGCGCCGGCGATTGGCAGCGCCGAGTTTCGGGTCGAGGATTTCGTGCCGCCGCAGCTCAAACTCGAACTGTCCGCCGCCGACCGGCCGATCCGCCCATCCGAGCCGTTTCCGGTCGCGGTGGCGGCGAATTACTATTATGGCGCGGCCGGCGCCGGGCTCGCGGTCGAAGCGCAGGCGACCGTCGCGCTCGACGAACAGCCCTTCGCGAACGAGCCCGGCTTTCATTTCGGCCTCGCCGATGAGGAATTTGCCGGCACCACCAAGGATCTTGACGCGCCGGCGACCGATGATGCCGGCCGATCGAACGTAACGCTCGACCTCACCGATCTGCCCGATTCGACCATGCCGCTTGCCGCGACGATCCGGGTCAGCGTCTTCGAGCCGAGCGGGCGCGCGGTCAGCGAGAGCCTGACCCGCCCGATCCGGCAGCGGAATTTGGCGATCGGATTGCGTTCGCCGGCGGGCGATGATGCGATCGCCGAGGGCCAGCCGGCGAGCCTCGAAATCATCGCGCTCGGTGGCGAGGATAAGCGCACCGCCGCGAAGGGCTTGCGCTGGGAATTACTGCGCGAGATCTCGCAATACGACTGGTATTCGGTCAACGGCCGCTGGCGGCACCGGGTACAGGTGCGCGACCAGCCGCTTGAAACCGGGGTGCTCGATATCGGCGGCGATAGCCCCGCGCCGCTGTCGCGGACCCTGCCCGCCGGGCGCTATCGCTGGGAGGTCGGCGACGGCGCGACCGGCGCCCAATCGAGCCTGCGCTTTCATGTCGGCTGGTGGGTCGAGGCGGCCTTGCCGGACGTTCCTGACAAGCTCGGCGCGACGCTCGACAAGGCGAGCTACCAACCGGGCGAGACCGCAAAGCTGTTTATCAAGGCGCCGTTTGCCGGCGAGGCGGAGCTGGCGATCGCCTCCGACCGCATCCTCGCCTTGCGTTCGGTCAAGCTGCCGCCGGAGGGCACGACGGTCGAGATCCCGGTCGATGCCGCGTGGGGCAGCGGGGTCTACGCGCTGGTCAGCGCCTATCGCCCGCAAAACGCAGCCTCGCCCGGCCCAGGTCAGTCACCGGGCCAGGGCTCAAGTCCACCGGCGCCGCGCGGGCCCGGACGCGCGGTTGGGGTCGCCTGGCTCGGCATCGATGCGAGCCCGCGCACGCTCTCAGTCGCGCTCACCGCGCCCGATGTCGCGCGGCCGCGCGGCCCCATTGAGATCGGGGTCAAGGTCGCCGGTCTCGCGCCCGGCGAGGAGGCCTACCTCACCCTCGCGGCGGTCGACGAGGCGGTGCTGAAGCTGACCGAGTTCGACAGCCCGGCGCCGGAGAAATACTATTTCGGCAAGCGCCAGCTCGGCGTCGAGCTGCGCGATCTGTACGGAAGGTTGATCGATCCGCGCGCCAGCAGCGTGGGCGCGCTGCGCAGCGGCGGCGACCAGTTCGCCAAGCGCTCAGTTGCCGGCCTCCCCGACAAAAGCAGTCGCGTCGTGGCGCTCTACTCGGGGATCGTGCGGCTCGACGCAGATGGCGCCGCCACGGTTCGCTTCGACGTCCCGGACTTCCAGGGCCAGCTGCGGCTGATGGCGGTGGCGTTTTCGGCGCACAAGCTCGGTGCCGCGAGCGGCGCGGTGACCGTACGCGATCCGGTCGTGACGATGGTTTCGCTGCCGCGCTTTCTGGCGCCGGGCGACACCGCGCAGATCGGCGTGGTCATCAACAATGTCGAAGGCGCGTCCGGCGACTACCGGCTGAAACTCGCCGCCAGCGGTGCCGGGGAATTCGCCGCACCAATCGAGCGGGCGATCCCGCTTGCCAGCGGCGCGGGCTTCAGCGGCGGGTTTGCGCTCTCGGCGAAGTCATTAGGTAATGTCGCGCTGCGCCTCGAACTGACTGGCCCCAATGATCTGCGCATCGCGCGCGATTTCACGCTCGGGGTGCGGCCGGGGCAGGCCTATCAGCTGCGCCGCTTCGTCGCCCGGTTCGAACCGGGACAGAGCGTCACGCTCGACGACGGCGCTGCCGACGAATTTCTGCCCGGCACGGCGAAGGCGCTGCTGACGGTCAGCCCGCGCCCCGATTGGGACGTTCCCGGCCTGTTGCGGTCGCTCTACCGCTATGCCTATGGCTGTCTCGAGCAGACGACGAGCCGGGCCTTGCCGCTGCTCTATGTCGATGCGGTCGCCGGGTTGTGGCGAACCGACCCCGGCTTCTCGCCGGCCGACAGCATCGACCGCGCGATCGGCCACATCGTCGAATTGCAGCGCTCGGACGGCAGCTTCGGGGTATGGAGCGACAGCGACGACACGGTTCCCTGGCTCGACGCCTATGCCAGCGACTTTTTGCTGCGCGCCAAGGAGCACGGAAAATCGGTGCCGGATTACGCGCTCACCGCGGCGCTCGGCTGGCTGCGCGATTATGTCCGGCAGCAGCACACCGACGCGAAAAGCCTGCCGGCCATGGCCTATGCGCATTATGTGCTGGCGCGGGCCCATCCTAACTTAGCTCAGGGGGCCGGCGAACTTCCCGCCTTGCGCTATTTCAATGATACCCAACTCGCTCAGCTGCCGACCCAGCTTGCCAAGGCTCAGCTCGCCGCGGCATTGGCGGCCTATGGCGACATGCCGCGCGCCGCAGCCGCCTACCAGGCGGCGCTCGGTCCGCCACCGAAGCGGTCGCCCGGTCTGAGCTACATCGATTACGGCAGCGATCTGCGCGACAGCGCCGGGCTGCTCGCCTTTGCCGGTTCTGATCCGGCGGCGCAGCCACGGCTGACCGCGGTGATGGACCGGATCGCCGAGCTGTTCGCCCGCACCCGCCGGACCAGCACGCAGGAGCAGGCCTGGCTGTTGATGGCGGCCGAGGCGGCGGTGCGCGCGACCGGCGGAGAGATGAATGTCGCGACTGACGGTGGGGCGCCGCAAAAGCGCGGCGAGCCGCTCTATTTCCGCCGTGCGCTCGGCACCGGCGCGGCACCGGTTTCGGTGGCCAATCGCGGCACCGCCGCCGCGTGGCGGACGATCTCGATCATCGGAGTCCCCAAGGCCGACCTGCCGGCTGAAAGCAGCGGCTATTGGGCGGGAAGATGGATTTTTCGGGCGGATGGCTCGCCGGCGGATCTGACCAAGGTGCGGCAGACCGATCTTTTCGTGGTCGTCATCAAGGGCAAGCGCACCGACCCGTCGCGCGCGGCGCGAACCCTGGTCGTCGACCTGCTGCCGGCCGGGTTCGAGATCGCGACGGCGACCACGAGCGGGCAATCCGCCGGGAATTATCCCTGGCTCAAGAACCTCAGCGAGACGGCCTATACCGAAGAGCGCGACGACCGCTACATCGCCGCGCTCGACCTGGGCGACGGCGCCGGCGAATTTACGCTGGCCTATGTCGTGCGCGCGGTCACCCCGGGTGAGTTCAAGTATCCCGCGCTCGTCGTCGAGGACATGTACGAGCCGGAAACCACCGGCCGCACGGCGATCGGCACGCTTAGCGTGCAGGCAAGGTAACATCCACGCTGTGCGGTTAACAGTAGCCCCCACCCTCCCGCATCTGCGGCGCGGGCCCCTCCCTCCCCCGCTTGCGGGGGAGGGCCGGGGTGGGGGCCGTCAGCGCACTGGCTGGCGAGCATTATCCGCCGCCCTGGTCGCGTTCACGGGTTTAGCTCTCGCCTATCTCGCCCTCCCGCCGCCCGCTCTCGACCGCGCCCGCCTCCTGTCGGCGCTCGTGCTGGCGCGGGATGGCTCGATGCTGCGCGGGTTCCTGACCGCGGATGGCAAATGGCGGTTGCCGGTCATGGTCGACGCGGTCGACCCCCTTTACCGCCATATGCTGATCGCCGCCGAGGACCAGCGCTTCGCCAAACATCCGGGAGTCGACCCGATCGCCGTGGTGCGCGCGCTCGGCCAGCTCGCGCGGCGCGGCCATATCGTGTCGGGCGCCTCGACCTTGACGATGCAGGCGGTGCGCCTGTTGGAGCGGCGGCCGCGCACCTTGTCCTCAAAGCTGATCGAGATGGCCGAGGCGCTCGGCCTGGAGCGGCACTGGGCCAAGGACGACATCCTCTCTCTCTACCTGACCTTGGCCCCGTTCGGCGGCAATCTCGAAGGCGTGCGGGCCGCCAGCCTTGCCTATTTCGGCAAGGAGCCGAGCCACCTGTCGGCGGCTGAGGCAGCCCTTCTCGTGGCGCTGCCGAGTTCCCCGGAACATCTGCGCCCGGACCGCCATCCCGAGGCGGCGCGGCTCGCGCGAGACGCCGTGCTCGAGCGGATGCGGGCCCGCGGGGTCATCTCGGAAAGCGCGCTGGCCGAGGCACGCGCCGAGCCGATCCCGCATCACCGATGGGCGCTGCCGTTTCACGCCCCGCATCTGGCGTGGGCAATGCGCGCGGTCGAGCCGTCCTCGCGGGTGCTGCGCACGACGATCGACCCGATCCTGCAGCGTCGGGTCGAGGCGCTGCTCTATCGCGAAGCCGCGGCGCTCGATCCGCAGGCGACGCTCGCCGCGCTCGTCGTCGACAACCGCGCGCGCGAGGTCATGGCCTATGTCGGCAACGCCGATTTTGCCTCTGTTGCCCGGCACGGCACGCTCGACATGGCGCGCGCGGTGCGCTCGCCGGGCTCGGCCTTGAAACCGTTCATCTATGCGATGGCGTTCGATCGCTTGATCATTCATCCGCAAACCGTGCTCGACGACCGGCCGCGCCACTTCGGCGACTACGCGCCCGGCGATTTCGACGGGCATTTCCAGGGTGAGGTCAGCGCGGCGGAGGCGCTGCAATACTCGCTCAACGTGCCCGCTGTCGCCGTGCTGGATCGCCTCGGACCCGGCCGCTTTACCGGCGCCCTTGCCGCCGCCGGGATCCGACTGCACCTGCCAGTGCCCGAAGCGGAACCCGGGCTCGCGGTCGCGCTGGGCGGCGCCGGAATATCGCTTTACGACCTAGCCACAATGTATGTCGCGCTGTCGCAGGGCGGGGAAATAGCCACGCTGCGCACCCGCGGTGATGAACCTCCCGCGCGCGGGACGGCGATCTTCGGGCCGGCGGCCGCCTGGTACGTCAACGATATTCTCGGTAGCGCGCCGCCGCCCCCCGGGATGCTGCCGGCCGAGGTACGACAGGGCCGGCATCTCGCTTTCAAGACCGGAACCTCCTACGGTTTCCGTGACGCCTGGGCCGTCGGCTACGATTCGCGGGTGACGATCGCGGTCTGGGCGGGGCGGCCGGACGGCACGCCGATGCCCGGCCGCAGCGGCCGGGTGACCGCGGCGCCGGTGTTGTTCAAGATCGCCGACCTGCTCGGCGCCGCACCGCCGAACACCGCGCCCGAGCCGCCGCCTGGAGTGCTGCGGGTTGGCCACCGCGACCTGCCGCCGGCGTTGCGCCGGCTTGGCCCGGGGCCGCGCGAATCCGGCAGAGGACGGGAGGGCGGCGGTCCGAAAATCCTCTATCCGCCCGATGGCGCGATCGTTGCCTGGGATGGAGCGGCATTGCCGCTCGAAGCCGCCGGTGGGAGGGGGCCGTTGCGCTGGCTCGTCGACGGCCGGCCATTGCCGCCCGCCCTGCCGCGGCGGACCCTCTATTGGCAGCCCGGCGAAATCGGCTTCGCCCGGCTGACCGTCATCGACGCCCGGGGGCACAGCGCGCGGGCCACCGTGCGGCTCGCGCCGTGAGCGTGTATAATCCCCGATAATCTGCTGTGGAGGATCGGCGATGCCGCGCAACGCCATCGCATACGACGACGACTTCTTCGCCTGGACCGAGGAACAGGCGCGGCTGCTGCGCGCCGGTGACTTGTCGCAGCTCGATATCGAGAACATTGCCGAGGAAATGGAGGACATGGGGAGGAGCATTCGTCGTGAGCTGCGTCACAGGCTGGCAGTGCTGACGATGCATCTGTTGAAATGGCGGTATCAGCCGGGATATCGCTCGCGAAGCTGGTCGGGGACGATTGGGGAACAGCGCGAGCAAATCGCCGACTTAATCGACGAGTCGCCGAGCCTCAGGCCAGTGCTCGCTCGGGATTTGACCAAGATCTACGGGGTGGCGGTAACCAAAGCGCTTGGCGAGACAGGCCTCCCCGAGGCGACCTTCCCGGCCGATTGCCCGTTTACGCCCGATCAGATCTTGGCGAAGGATTTTCTGCCGGAAGGCTGAGAACGTAGGGCGGCCGGTGCAGCCCGGCCGGCGAGATCGTGAAGATCTCGTACCCCGTCGCGGTCACGCCGATCGTGTGCTCGCACTGCGCCGAGAGGGAGCGGTCCTTGGTTACCGCGGTCCAGCCGTCGCTCAGCACCTTCACCTCATAGCGCCCGGCGTTGATCATCGGCTCGACGGTGAAGAACATGCCCTCGCGCAGCACCGGTCCGTCCTCGGGCCGTCCGTAATGCAGGATCGACGGGGCGTCGTGGAACACGCGCCCGACCCCGTGCCCGCAGAAATCGCGCACGACCGAATAGCGGTGGCTTTCGGCATAGCGCTGGATCGCGTCGCCGATCGCACCGATATGCACCCCCGGCCGCACGACGGCGATGCCGCGCATCATGGCATCATAGGTGACGTCGGCGAGCTTTCTCGCCTTGACCCCGATGCGCTCGCCGACAAAGAACATCCGGCTGGTGTCGCCGTGCCAGCCGTCGAGGATCACGGTCACGTCGATATTGAGCGTGTCGCCGTCCATCAACCGGCGATCGCCCGGGATGCCGTGACAGACGACATGGTTGACCGAGGTGCAGATCGATTTCGGAAAGCCGCGGTAATTGAGCGGCGCCGGGATCGCGTCGTGATCGACGATGAAGCGGTGGCACAGAAGGTCGAGTTCGCCGGTCGTCACGCCGGGCCGGATATAAGGCGTGATGAAATCGAGCGTCGCCGCGCCGAGCGCTCCCGCCAGACGCATGCCTTCGAACGCGTCGGGGCCGTGGATCTTGATCTGCCCGCTGCGCGGCATGCCGCTCGCGAGGCCGAGGCCCGCCATCACGTCCTGCTGCATGACCAAGTGCTCTTTGCTCTACGACCGGCGCCGCCGTGGCCGCGCCCTCAGGTGATAATCCGATCCAGGGACTCGGGCAACGATCGCCGCACCGCTTCCGATCGGAAGGTGGGAAGCCGGCCCGTCCGAGACAATCCTCGGCGGCGCCGGTTGTGTCGGTTTGCGGGTTTGCTTATGAAGAGACTTGGCGAATGGCGACAGTAGCGACCCGGAGGATCCGATGAACGAGGCCGGCCCGGCGCCCGAGATGGTTTCCGCCTGCGTGCTGATCATCGGCAACGAGATCCTGTCCGGGCGCACCCAGGACGCGAACCTGGCGTTTCTCGCCCAAGGCCTCAACGAAGCTGGCATTCGGCTGCGCGAGGCGCGGGTCATCCCCGACGATTGCGAAACCATCATCAGCACCGTCAACGAGGCGCGCGGCAAATTCGATTACGTCTTTACGACGGGCGGGATCGGCCCGACCCATGACGACATCACCGCGCCCTCAATCGCCCAGGCGTTCGGCGTTCCGCTGATCCTCCATCCCGACGCGAAGCGGATCCTCGAAAGCCATTACCCGCCGGGCGGCTTGAACGAGGCGCGGCTGCGCATGGCGCAGGTGCCCGAAGGTGCGGTCCTGCTGCCCAACCCGATCTCGCGCGCGCCGGGTTTCCGAATCGACAATGTCTTTGTGCTGCCTGGGGTGCCGCAGATCATGCAGGCGATCTTCAACGAGCTGAAGCATCGCCTCAAGGGCGGCGCCAAAGTCTTGAGCCGCAGCGTCAGCTGCACTCTCGGCGAGGGCACGATCGCGCAGGATCTGGCCGCGCTGCAGACGCGCTACGCCGATCTCGAAATCGGCTCCTACCCCTATTTCCGGCGCAGCGATTTCGGCGTGACCCTGGTCGTACGCGGCACCGAGCGGGAGCGGATCGCTGCTGCCGTCGAGGAGCTGAAGGCGCTGATCCGCACCCTCGGCGGCGATCCGCAGGAAGGATTGGCCGAGGATTAGGCTCACTACTGCGGACGTGGCGAAACGGCAGACGCACCGGACTTAAAATCCGGTTCCCGAAAGGGAGTGCGGGTTCGACTCCCGCCGTCCGCACCACCTCACCCTGCTTCACGAAACGATGGGAAACGCGGGCCCGCTGTTGTCGCTGTTTTCTGCAACAAATTTTCAGCCGCCGAGGCGGGCGCGGTAGTCGCTCCGCGCGGCTGCCCCGCGGGGTTGCCCGACTGACCCTTGACGAAGGGCCGCCCGATCGTCGGAGCCGCCGCGGAGGTCGCGCCCTTCGCGTTCCTGTGTAGAAGAAATTTTTAACACAATCGGCCGATGATTGCGGGCATGGACTGGTTGACGACAATCCCCCTGACCGTTGGCGTTATCGGTAACTTGAGCACCTTTGCCTTGGAGGCGCTCGTGGAACGGTTGCTAACAATCCTCCTAGCCGTCTTTATCATCGGCAGCGTGAGTGTCTTTGCCTTAACGGCGTTCGCTTGGCTGTGGATCAAGCGCGCCATTGGCGAGCAGCACGGGTCGCCGAGTATGGCACGGCACTGAGCCTACCGCGGCCCTATCGCCAATGCGGAGGCGGTGGCGAAACGGCAGACGCACCACTGGCTGAAGGCGTCAAACCGCGGCCGCGCCGTAATACAGCGTCACCGTATGCTTCGCCTCGGCGAAGAACAGCCAACGCTCGACGACCAGACCGAGGGCCGCGCTCGCCACCGCCAGCGCCGCGGCGATCTCCCCCATCCCGCCGGAGCCGATCAGCGCGACCAGGGTCAACAGCGCCGGCAGAGCGAAGCCGGCGACCCGGGCCACGGCGCGCAGCCGGACCCGGTGCTTGCGCGCGATCTGGTAGCCCATCTCCTGCAGCAGGTAATTCTCTTCTGTATGCGGCGGTTCGAGCATTTGCACCCGGCCCCGGCTGCCGAGCGCGGTCGCGCTGGCGACGCTGCTCGGGGCGGAGGTGGTATCGATGAACCGCCAGTAGGCTTCCTTGACGCACCCTGCTGCGACGACCGCCAAGAGGGTCAGGATCGCGGTGCCGACCGGCCAGGGCACCCAAAACCGGACGATCAGGTCGAGCAGCAGGAACCCGGCCATGATCCCGAGCGCGAGGTAGTTCGGCACGACCCAGCGATTGTGCCACTGGTGGATCGGCTTCAATGACGCATAGATCATGCCGGTGCAGTAGATCGTGCCGGCGGCGAGCGCCGCGGCGAGG
>JBGPTQ010000002.1:0-22663 GCA_041490725.1 Allostellaceae bacterium
GCGATCATCTCGACGAAATAGGCGCTGCGCCCGCTCATCCAGCTGTCGGTGACGCCGATGATGGAGATGCCGTGCGCGGCCGCCTTGGCGATGGCGGCGTTGGCGGCATGATACATCGCCACCATGCCGACATTGTTGCCGCCGTCATAAAGCGCCGAGACCTCGGTCTCGTGGAGGATCCGCATCGGCCGGTGCGGCTGCTGGAAGCGGCGGTGCTCGGGGATGTTGAGGATCTTGGCGAGGCCGGAATATTCGTAGCCGCACAGTGCGGCGTCGATGACGTGATCGGCGATGATTCGCGCCTCCTGCGCATCATAGCCGATGCCGCGCAATGCGCGCTCGCCGAGCCCGCGGGCCTCCGCGACACTGAGATGGATCCGATCAGACGCCATGGTTCTCCCTCGCTCAGAATTTCGCGGCCCGAGAGCATCGCGATGATGCTAAGTCGGTAGGGCGGAAAAGCGCAGCGCATTCCGCCGATTTCCTACAGGGAATAGAATTCCATCATCACGCTGGCGGCGATGACGGTAAGTCATCGGGATTGTCCGCGGGCCGTGCCCGGTCGGCGATGTTGGCGGAATGCGCTGCGCTTTTCCGCCCTACGTTGATTTCGCGTTGATGCACCCTCTCTCGCGGTGCGCGCAGTGCGGGAGAGGGTTCTTCGTGCTCACGGCTTCTGGCCGACGAACAATTCGACGGTCGCCGGGTCGGGAATGGCGCCGCTCGGCGCGATGCCGCCCTGGTAAGGAAGGTTGAAGCGGGTGAAGGCGTCGAGGAGGAGCTTGGCGGCATCCGGCGGTGCGGCTCCGCCGCGGACGTACAGCGTGATGCCCATCGCCGGCGCCTCGCCGAAGATCGTCGTCGTCTCCGGTCCCAGCGCCTCCCAGCCGGAAGCGCGCAGCACATTGGCGATCTGATTGGCGTAGGTATAGGCCTCGACATCGTCCGGCACGCAGGACATCACCACCCGATGGCTGCCGAACCGGCGCAGGTACTCGGCCATTTTCGCGGCGGCGTCCGGCCCGATTTCCCGGCTCCGGGATTTTTCCTCCAAGGCATGGATCTGGCTTTCCAGATCCTTGATCTTGGCGCTCAACGAGACGAGCGCCGCGGCAACTGTGCCGAAGGTCTGATCGGGGGTCTTGCCCGGCCCCGCCGGCAAGAGCCGGCCGAGTCGGTCGAGACGCGACCACAATTCGTGGAGCCGCGCCGTCTCGTCGCCGAGCGCCGACCGGCTGGTGTTCCGTTGCCAGGCGCTCGCGCCAATCGCGAGCGCGCCGCCAAGCAGCATCGCGGCAAGCCAGTATTTTCGGCCCGGGCGCCATGGTTGCCGAGCGAGCGCCACAAGAGCGAGCGCCGTCAGCGCCGCCACCGCCGCGGTCGGCAGCCACCACAGCGCGGCCTCACCCCAGATCATGCCGCGTCTCGGCGAGGATCACTCTTTATCGGGAACACCCGCTTCCAGCTCGGCGAGCCAGACCGCGGCATGCGAATCCGAGGGAGCGCGCCAATCGCCGCGCGGCGACAGCGAGCCGCCCGAGGAGATCTTGGGTCCGTTCGGCAGGGCCGAGCGCTTGAACTGGCTCTGCTCGAAGAAGCGCTTGAGGAATACGCGCAGCCAGCTTTTGATCTCGGCGAGGTCGAAGGCGCGCCGGGCATCGGCCGGAGTGTTGGCCGGCCATAGGCCCTCTGCGGCATCGTGCCAGGCATTCCAGGCGAGATAGGCGATCTTCGACGGCGTAAAGCCGTAGCGCGTCGCGTAGAACAAGCTGAAATCCTGCAACGCATAGGGGCCGACGATGCTTTCCGTCGATTGGATCGCGCCATCTGCCCCGGCCGGTACCAGCTCTGGCGAAATCTCGGTGGCGAGGATGTCGGCAAGCACGCCGGCGGTCTCCTCGCTGACCTCGCCGCTCGCCGCGACGAAGCGAATGAGGTGCTGGATCAGCGTCTTGGCGACCGAGGCGTTCGGGTTATAGTGCGACATGTGATCGCCGACGCCATAGGTGCACCAGCCAAGCGCCAGTTCGGAGAGATCGCCAGTGCCGACCACCAGCGCGCCGTTGTGGTTCGCCAGGCGGAACAAATAGTCGGTGCGCAGCCCGGCCTGGACATTCTCGAAAGTGACGTCGTAAAGCGGCTCGCCCTTGGCCGAGGGGTGGCCGATATCGGCGAACATCTGGTTGGCCGCCGGGCGGATGTCGATCTCGGCGCCGGTGACCCCGAGCGCCTTCATCAGGCGCCAGGCATTGGCCTTGGTCGCGCTGCTGGTGGCAAATCCCGGCAGGGTATAGGCGAGGATATTGCCGCGCGGCAGGCCGAGCCGGTCCATGACCCGGGCCGAGACGATCAGTGCCTGGGTCGAATCGAGCCCGCCCGAGACCCCGATCACCAGCTTCTCGAGGCCGGTGGCCTTGAGCCGCTGCGCGAGGCCCTGAACCTGGATGTTGTAGGCCTCATAGCAATTGTCGGCCAGCATCGCCGGATCGGAGGGCACGAACGGAAAGCGCTCCACCCGGCGGCGCAGTTCGAGGCGCCCGGCCGGCGCGGGACATGCGAAATCGACCCGGCGGAACGCCGGCCCCGCCGCGAGGGCGAGCCGGGCATAATCGCCGAAGGTGTTGGTACGCATCCTCTCCTGGCGGATGCGACCGAGATCGACATCGGCGATCGCGATCTCCGCGGCGGTGCTGAACCGCTCGGTCTCGGCCAGGGGATCGCCGATCTCGAAGATCCCGGCCTGGCCGTCCCAGGCGAGGTCGGTCGTCGACTCGCCGGCGCCGGCCGCGGAATAGGCGTAGGCGGCGATACAGCGCGCCGATTGCGAGGCGCACAGGAGCCGCCGCATCTGCGCCTTGCCGATGACGATGTTGCTGGCCGACAGGTTGAGCAGCACCTCGGCGCCGGCCGCCGCGCCGGCTGCGCTCGGCGGCTGCGGCACCCACAAATCCTCGCAGATCTCGACATGGAACGTGAAGCCGGCCCCGACTGCCTGATCGGGGCCGGCGGCGGCGAACACCAAATCGATGCCGAACGGCGCCCTATGCCCGGCGACGGCGATCGTGCGTTCGCGCAGCCCCTCGCCCGAGGTAAAATGGCGCCGCTCGTAGAATTCGCGGTAGTTCGGCAGGAACACCTTCGGCACCACCCCGAGCAGCTGCCCGCGGTGGATCGCGAGGCCGCAATTGTAGAGGCGCCCCTCGACGCGCAATGGCGCGCCGACGACAAACACCGGCGACAGCTTCTTGCTGGCAAGGATCAGGCGATCGACCTGCGCCACGACGGCGTCGAGCACCGCATCCTGAAACAGCAAATCGTCGATCGCATAGGCCGACAGGTTGAGCTCGGGGAACACCATCAGCGCGACACTGATCTTGTCGCCGGCGGCGACAAGATCGAGCACCTGGTCGGCATTCTTCGCGGGCTCGGCGATCGCGACCTGAGGCACGCAGGCGCCGAGCCGCACGAACTGGTGCCGGTAGGGAGAGAAAAACGCGGACATCGGCCTCGCTGCTCGCGCGTGGTTCACGTCAGATGCAATTTGGGCTTTCGCGCGCTTGCGTGTAAGGGGCTATCGCAGAATGCGCGGGCCCCTCCGGAGCGGGTGCGCCTGAGGAAAACGACGCCGGCAGAGCCGACCCGGTCGCCCGATGAGAGCAGTGATTCGGGGGCGCCCCGCGCATCGACAATGCGCCACCCGACAGGCGCGCGCCCGAGGGGCTGCCGCTAGGCCGCTGGTATGGTCCGCCTTGCCACTGCCGGACCCAAGCTGCTAGCACTGATTGCTCCCCACTCGCTCAGGATTTCGTAGATGGCGGACGTTGTGGCAGGCCCGGCCGTTGCTTCGGATTTACCAGATATCCGTATGCAGGCGTGGAATCTTTTCATTGTCGGATTTCTTGTCCTGTTCCTCGAGCTTGCCTGTATTCGTTGGTTTGCCGCCTATGTCGTGTTCCTGCAGTTTTTCACCAATGTAGCTCTCCTGGCGTCATTCCTGGGGATGTCCTGCGGCTGCCTGGCGGCGCGACAGCGGCAGGATTGGCTCAGCTATTTTCCATTCATCGCGCTCGCGGCCGTCCTGGTCGCGCTGGCGATGTTTGCCGCCTTTCATGCATGGAGCGGTCTGGTTGTCGATGTCGGCGGACAACGCTCGCCGCAAGAGGTTTTTTTTGGAACCGAATACCGGGATCCCGATATCGCCCAATTCGTCGTGCCGATCGAGGTAATAGCTGCAATCTTCTTCGTGTTGATTGCCCTCATGTTCGTCGGCCCGGGGCAGGTATTGGGACGCGCCTTTGACGCCTACCCGAATCGTGTACTTGGGTACACGCTGAATATTGGTGGGAGCCTCGCCGGTATTGTCGCGTTTTCGGCCCTGTCGTTCATTGAGGCGCCCGCGGGCGCCTGGTTCCTGATCGCCTGTTGTGCCATAGGCTATCTGCAGTATCAGGCCGGATCTCTTGACAAATTAAAGATATTGGCGCTGATCACGCTGGTGGTTGGGCTCAGCGTGCCCGCTGATTGGCTCCATCGTCAGCAGCACGCCCGGTACTGGTCTCCATATTATTTGATAGATCACGATATCGGGGCGGGATACATTGCCGTTAACGGGGTCGCTCACCAGTGGTTGCTGAACTTTGCCTCCTTCGGTTCTCCCTATTCGCTGATACATTTGCTGAACCAGCATAGTGGCGGCACGCCTTTTCAGGACGTGCTGGTCATCGGGGCGGGAACGGGGAACGACGTCGCGCATGCGTTGAAGTTTGGGGCAACACGAGTGGATGCCGTCGAGATCGATCCCGCTATCCAGCGCATCGGTCGCCAGTATCATCCCGACCATCCCTACCAGGATAGTCGCGTCGTCCCGCATCTCGATGACGGCCGGCATTTCTTGCGCACGACCGAACAAAAATTTGATCTGGTGGCCTATGCCCTCGTCGACTCGCTGATATTGCACAGCGGTTACGCGAATATTCGCCTCGAAAGTTATCTTTTCACCCGCCAGGCTTTTGAGGACGTTCGGCGCGTGCTGAAGCCCGACGGAATTTTCGTTATGTACAACTTTTTCAGACAGGACTGGATCGTGGAGCGGATCGCGGCAATGGCGCAGACAGCATTCGGCTGTCGTCCAACCGTGCTGAGCCTGCCCTACGAGGAACACGTCAAGGATTTGCCGCTCAACAGCTTCACGATGATTATCGCCGGTTGCAATTCGCGCATCGCCGACGCGTTTGTCAAACACAAGGATTTCTGGCTCGATTCGGTGCCGACCGAGAATTTGTCGATCGACGGCTTTGCCGTACACCCCGAGACGCTTGCTGCGGACGAGGCCAAGAAATTCGAGCGGATCGCACCCTCGTCAGTGAATTATGGTGGTGAGGTGTTGTTTGCGACCGACGATTGGCCGTTTCTATATCTACGCGGCCGGTTGATACCTGATTTCACCTTGCGGTCCATGGCGCTCCTTGGTGTTTTGGGTGTCGGCATCGTTTACCTGTTCCTGCCCAAAGGCCGGTTGGCGCTCAACAGCCGTATGTTCTTTCTCGGCGCGGCTTTTATGTTGCTCGAAACCAAAGCCGTCGTGCAAATGGCTGTTCTGTTCGGCAGCACATGGGTGGTGAACTCGGCGGTGTTTTTTACCATATTGGTCCTGATTTTACTGGCTAACATTTATGTTCTTAAGGTGCGGACGGTAAACCTCCTCTGGCACTATATTGGTCTGGTGCTGATTCTCGCGGCGGGGGCGCTGGTCCCGCTGGATGTGTTTCTGACCGGGGGAACGCTGTGGCGCTATGGCGCGCCCTGCCTTCTTGCGCTCGGCCCGATGTTCTTCGCGGGCGTGATCTTCGCGCGATCATTCCGCGATGCGCCGCAGCCCGACCTCGCCCTGGGCTCGAACATCGCCGGATCGGTCGTGGGCGGCCTGGCCGAATCGTTGTCGATGCTGCTGGGATTCCAGCACTTGTTGCTGGTGGCGCTGCTGTTTTACCTGCTGTCGATCTGGTCGCCGCGGGCTCGCTTGGCCGCCGCCGGATCGTAGCCGCTGCGCTTACCGCTTGCGGCGCGCAGCGGCGAAGCGGGCGAGCAGATGGGCGGCGACCCGCGGGCTGACGAAGTGCGTGACGTCGCCGCCGAGCGCGCCGATCTCCTTGACGAAGCGCGAGGAGATGAATTGGTAGCGGTCGGACGCCATCAGGAACACGGTCTCGATATTCGGGTTGAGCCGGGCATTCATCCCGGCCATCTGGAATTCGTATTCGAAATCGGACACCGCGCGCAGACCGCGGAGGATGATTCCGGCCCCGGCAGCCTCGGCAAAGCTCATCAACAGCGTGTCGAACGGCCGCACCTCGATCCGCTCGGCGCCGCCGTTTTCGAGGTGAGAGACTTCGTCGCGGACGATCTCGACCCGCTCGTCGGTCGAGAAAAGCGGCCCTTTGCCATCATTGCGGGCGACGCCGATGACCAGGCGGTCCACCACGTGCAGGGCTCGCCGGATGATGTCGGTATGGCCGTTGGTGATCGGATCGAAGGTGCCGGGATAGACCCCGATGCGCCTCGTCATATGTCGTCCCCCTCGTTTTCGTTGGTTTCCGGCGCCGCCGCGGCCGGGCCGTTCAGCTCCTCGGGCGGCTCCTCGGCGTCGCCGTTGCCATTCTCCTCGGCGACCCCATTCTCTTCAGCGACTTCTGGCAGCCGCGCCACCGAGACTACCCGCTCGCCGTCGCCGAGCTTGAAGATCACCACGCCCGCCCCGCCGCGCCGCACGATGCGGATATCGTCGACCGGACAGCGGATCACCATGCCCGCATCGGTAACCAGCATGATCTGGTCGTTATGCCCGACCGGAAACATCGCCACGACAGCATCGCTGCGACGGGTCAGGTCCATATTGTTGATGCCCTGCCCGCCGCGGCCGGTGATGCGATAGCCGTAGGCCGAGCTGCGTACGCCAAAGCCCTTTTCGGTGACGCTCAACACGAACTGCTCGCGCGCAGCGAGGTCGACGAACTGTTCCTCCGAGATCGCCGCCTCACCGCTCTCGGATTCCGTTTCGTCGGGCTCGGTCGGATCAAGGTTGCCGTTCGCCTCGCTCTCCTCGCCATTCTGGCGGCGACGCTCGGTGGCGAGCTTCAGATAGGCGCGGCGGACCTCCGGACCGACTTCCTCATGCCGCAGGATCGACATCGAGATGACCTTGTCATCTCGCAACAGGCGGATGCCGCGGACCCCGACCGAGGAGCGGCCGGTAAAGACCCGGACGCCCTTGCCATCTTCATCGTATTTGATCTGGAAGCGGATTGCCTTGCCGTTGCGAGTCGCCAGCAGCACATCGTCGGCGTCGCTGCAGGTGGCGACGGCGATCAGCCGGTCGTCGGCATCCTCGCCCTCGAATTTCATCGCGATCTTGCCGTTGGAGCGGACATCGCCGAAATCGGACAGCGCGTTGCGGCGCACATACCCGTTCGCCGTGGCAAACATCACGGTCAGGTCGGCCCAGCTTGCCTCGTTTTCCGGGAGCGGCATGACGGTCGAGATCGTCTCGCCCTCGGTCAGGTTCGGCAGCAGATTGACCATCGGCCGGCCACGCGCCTGCGGCGTGCCGAGCGGCAGGCGATAGACCTTGAGCTTGTAGACCCGTCCGGACGAGGTGAAGAACAGCACCGGCGCCAGGGTCGAAGCGACGAAGACCTCGCTGAGGAAATCCTCCTCGCGGATCGCCATGCCGGCACGGCCGCGCCCGCCGCGGCGCTGGGCGCGATAGGTCGACAGCGGCACCCGCTTGATGTAGCCGGTGTGACTGACCGTGACGACCATGTCCTCGCGCTGGATCAGCGCCTCGATATCAGCCTCGAACTCGACATCCTCGATCGTGGTGCGCCGCGGGTTGGCGAAATGCGTCTTGATCTCCAACAGCTCGCCGCGCAGGACCTCGATCAGTCGCGCGCGCGAGCGCAGAATGTCGAGGTGGCCGGCGATCTCGGTCACCAGCTCGTGCACTTCGTCCGAGATCTTCTCGCGTTCGAGGCCGGTCAGCCGCTGCAGCCGCAGATCGAGGATCGCGCGCGCCTGCTCGTCGGACAGCTGATAGCTGCCGTCCGCGCCGAGCCCCCTGCCCTCCTCGCCGACCAGCACCACCAGCGGGCCGATTTCACCGGCCGGCCAGCGCCGCTCGACAAGCCCGATGCGCGCGCTCGCCGGGTCGGAAGCGGCGCGGATCAGCGCGATGATCTCGTCGATATTGGCGACCGCGACCAGGAGGCCGACGAGGATGTGCGCGCGCTGGCGCGCTTTGTTGAGCAGATAGGTGGTGCGCCGGGTGATGACCTCTTCGCGGAACGCGACAAAGGCGACGATCACCTCGCGCAAGGTCATCAGCTCGGGCCGGCCGCCATTGAGCGCCAGCATGTTGACCCCGAAGCTAGTCTGCAGCGCGGTATGGCGGTAGAGCTGGTTCAGCACGATGTCGGGGTCGGCGTCGCGCTTCAGCTCAACGACGAGGCGCACGCCGTCGCGATCGCTCTCGTCGCGCATGTCGGAGATGCCCTCGACGAGCTTCTCGCGCACGGTCTCGGCGATGCGCTCCTGCAGCTTCGATTTGTTGACCTGATAGGGCATCTCGGTGAAGACGATCGCGTCGCGCTCCTTGCGGATCTCCTCGATATGCGAGCGGGCGCGCAGCACGATCGCGCCGCGCCCGGTTTTATAGGCGGCGTGCGAGCCGGCCCGGCCGATGATGATGCCGCCGGTCGGGAAGTCCGGCGCCGGCACATATTCCATCAGCTCTTCAACTGATATCGCCGGGTTGTCGAGATAGGCGCAGCAGGCCTCGATCACCTCGCCGAGATTGTGCGGCGGGATGTTGGTCGCCATGCCGACTGCGATCCCCTGCGCGCCGTTGACCAGGAGATGCGGGAAGCCGGCCGGCAATACCTTGGGCTCGCGCTCGGTCTCGTCGTAATTGGGCTGGAAGTCGACGGTGTCCTTGTCGAGATCGTCGAGCAGCGAATCGGCGACCCGGGCAAGCCGCGCCTCGGTGTAGCGGTTAGCCGCCGGCGCGTCGCCGTCCATCGAGCCGAAATTGCCCTGGCCGTCGACCAGCGGCAGGCGCATCGAGAAGTCCTGAGCGAGCCGCACCATCGCGTCGTAGATCGCCAGGTCGCCGTGCGGATGGTATTTGCCCATGACATCGCCGACGATGCGGGCCGATTTGCGATAGCCCCGGTTCCACTCGTTGCCGTTCACCTTCATCGAATAGAGGATGCGGCGATGCACCGGCTTCAGCCCGTCGCGGACATCGGGCAAGGCGCGGGCCACGATCACGCTCATCGCGTAATCGAGATACGAGCGCCGCATCTCCTCTTCGATCGTGATCGTCGAGATGCCGGGCCCGGCGGGCGGCGATGCGGCAGGCGAGGAGGTGGCGGCCAAGGTCTAGTTCTGCGCTGAGCTGCAACGAAAATCGCGGCCGGGCGCCACCGGAGCTACTGGGCGCGCAGCCGCGATTCGATAGATGGTCATGACCCGGTGAAACTACCGCATTTGGCCGCTGCGAACAACGCCGGTGGGGCTTCTGCCGCGAGGCATCAGGGCGCAGATCAGCGCTCGCAGAAAAGCCGGACCAAAAGCCGGGTGATGCCGTAGAACAGAGCGCCGTTCACCATCACAACCACGATTGCCGCCCCGTTGAACGGCACCGCGCCCTCCGCGATCCCGCCAATAGCCGCTCCGACCAGACCGGAATTGCTGGCGACGAAGGCAAACAAGTTCATCGCCGCGTGGCCGCCGATCACCAGCTCCAGCCGCTCATCGCGCAATGAGACAAGCGAGAAGGTCAGCGATACCACGAAGAAATAGGGCACCGTCAGCGGGCCATAGGCGTTCAAATGCAGCAGACCGAAAACCAGACCCACCGTCACGGCGATCAGAACGCGGCTCCGGACAACCCGCCCCAGCGCTTGCGTCAGGTAGCCACGGAAAAGAATCTCCTCGCTCGCGGCCTGCAGCGGAATCAACACGAGCGCCACAGCGACGAGCGGCAGCGCCGCTCCTACGGAGAACCGCCAGGGCCATCCCATAAGCGCATGCACGAGGGCGAGTTGCCCGACCAGGATGGCGAGCTGGACGCCGCCGCCGATCGCGAGGCGCCGCCAGTCGATGCGCAGATCGGCCGCGATCAGCGACCGCCAGGGACGCCGGTGGCTTCGCACGACGCTGCGCAGGACGGCTAGGCCGGCGACAATTATCAGGCCGTATTCTGCGAGGAAGCCGACGATCGGGTCGATCGATCCCGGGCGATGGTCGACAAGAGTGCTGACGCCGACTGCCAGCCCGAGCAAAACGGCAGCTATCGACGGATAGAGGATGATGCGCAGCGGCGCGGCCCCGTAGCTGCGTCCGGTGTTGCGGCCGAGCTCGGCCAGATCGATGAATCGCCACCCGCGAGGGCGCGTTCTTTGCCCGATTGCATCGCCGATGCAGCGAGCGCCAGCCGCCTCGGCGGACACCAGATAGGCCCTCCTTTTGTTGAACATCCCCGGTATGGCCGGTCAGCCGGCGACGAGGCTCGATACCTCGCCCTCGCCGACATCGCCGGAGCGCGGGTGGTCTAACCCCGCGGCGAGCCGCAACACCGCCGCATAATCGGTCTTGCCCGAGCCGAGGAGCGGCAGTGCCGCGACCGTGCAAACGTTGCGCGGAATCGCGATCTCAGGAAGGCCCTCGCGGTGCGCCGCCTCGACCAGTGCGTCGCGCTTCACATCGGGCGCCTCGCTGACCAGCATGAGGCGCTCGCCCCTGCGCGCATCCGGCAGGGCGACGACCGCGTGGCGATAGTCCGGGTAGGCCGCGACGGCGATACGCTCGGCAACCGCGAGCGAGACCATCTCGCCGCCAAGCTTGGCGAACCGCTTGGCACGCCCGACGATGGTCACGAACCCTTCGTCATCGATCCGCACGATATCGCCGGTGTCGTGCCAGCCCTCCTCGGGCGGGGCCAGCGCGCCCGGCTGCTCGGGCCGCAAATAGCCGACCATCACGTTCGGACCGCGCAGCAGCAACCTGCCGCCTTCGGCGATGCCGGGAACCGGGTCGAGGCGATGCTCGAGCAGCGGCAAGAAACGGCCGACCGTCCCGGCCTTGAAATGCATCGGCGTGTTGAGCGCGATGACCGGCGAGCATTCGGTCACGCCATAGCCTTCGAGGATGCGCTTGCCGAACCGCTCGGCCCAGATCCGGCGCGTCTCATCGCGCACCGGCTCGGCCCCGGCAAAAACGTAACGCAGGGCGTAGAAATCATAGGGATGGGCGGCGCGCGCATAGCCGGCGAGAAAGGTGTCCGTGCCGAACAGCAGGGTCGCGCCGATGCCATAGGCGAGCTCGGGCACGATCCGGTAATGCAGCGGCGACGGATATAGAAAGACCCGCACGCCCGACAGCAGCGGCAACAGGAAGCCGGCGGTCAGTCCAAAGCTGTGGAACATCGGCAACACGTTCAGCACCTGGTCCGCCGGGCTGAAATCGACCCGGGCGGCAAGCTGGCGGCAGTTCGCCAGCAGGTTGGCGTGGCTCAGCACGACCCCCTTCGGCGCGCCTTCCGAGCCTGACGTGAACAGGATCGCCGCCGGATCCGAGGCGAGAATGCCGAGCCGGAGATGGCGCCAAGCCGCGAAACGCGACGCAACGAGGCCGTAGAGCTTGTCGAAAAACCCGAGCTGGCTGCGCAAATCCTCGAGCCAGATGATCTCGACGGCACCGCCGAGTTGCTCGGCGAGAGCCTCGAGCCGGGCCAATTCGATAAACCGGCGCGAGGTTACCACGGTGCCGAGGCGCGCCGTCCGGCAGGCGGACAGCACAGCGTCGGCCCCGGCGGTGTGGTTGAGCATCGCCGGGACCCGGCCGATCGCCTGGAGCGCGAGAAAGGCAATTGCAGCGCCGATCGAGTTCGGAATCATCAGCCCGACCGCCTCGCCTTGCTTTGCCGTGCGGGCCAGATGCCGCCCGAACACCAGGCTCGCCGCGACGACGCGGTCGTAGCCGAGCGGCCCCGCGCTCGGATCGGCGAGGATCGGATGCTCGCCGCCATGCGCGGCGCGCGCGGCGAGCAAGGCGCCGAACAGATCAGGCGGAACGCCGCGCCGCGCCATCATCTCCGACATGATCTCGTAGAGCATCAGCGCGGCCCGTTGGCGGCGCGCTCGCCCGCGCAACTCAGAGGGGATCGCGAGGCGCCGCGGCTCGTAGAGGGTGATCGTCACCTTCGGAAACCAGCGCCGGCGCACCCCAACTCCCAGACGCCCGCCGAGCCGCGAAAACGGCGTGAACTCAACCCCGTCGAGGCGGATCGGCAACACCGCCGCATCGCCCTTGTCGGCAATCAGCGCCGGGCCGTCATATATTTTCATCAGCGCGCCGCCAGTGACATTGAGCCGGCCTTCGGGGAAGATCACGCATTGCCTTCCGGCGCGCAGCGCCTTGATCAGCGACTTGGTCGCCATCGGTCGGGTCGGGTCCATCGGGTAGATGTCGGCACCGGCGAGCAGCGGGCGCACCCACCAGCGAGCGGCCTGTGCCGTATCGATCGCGAACATCGGCAAGCCCGGCAGAAAGGCGGCGATCAGCGGGCCGTCGAGGTAGGAGACGTGGTTCGGCACGATGACGACGCGCTCGCCAGCCGCAGCGAGGTTCTCAATCCCACGCAACTCGACCCGGTAGGCGAGCCGA
The DNA here is from genome assembly GCA_041490725.1 of Allostellaceae bacterium. Lineage (GTDB taxonomy): Bacteria > Pseudomonadota > Alphaproteobacteria > ATCC43930 > CGMCC-115725 > DATARH01. The sequence goes on from JBGPTQ010000002.1 coordinate 12,724, forward strand.
AGCACGATCCGCGCCAGCATGCGCAAGGTATCCTGCGGCAACAGCTTGCAGATCCACAGCGCGACGCCGGCATTCATGATGCCGAGCACGAGGTAGAGATCAGGCGTATGCAGCCCGGCGGCGAGCAGCAGCGCCGTGACGATCGCAGCGCCGGTCATGAACAGCGCGTTGACGATATTGCCGGCGGCGATGATGCGGGCCCGCACCGCCTCGTCACTGCGCTGCTGGACGATCGCGTAGAGCGGCACGACGAAGATGCCGCCGCAAATCGCGATCGCGAGCAAATCGGCGAAGATGCGGATCCCCACCACGCGCGACAGGAAGGCGGCGATCCCGAGCAATTCGCCATTGGGCAGGTCGCCGGAAGCAGACGGAATTACGCCTTCGCTGGCGAGCGCGAGATCGAGCGAGAAGACCGCCATGCCGAGCGCGGCGAGCGGGACATATCTGGCACTGATCTCGCCGCGCATCAGTCTTCCGCACAAGACCGAGCCGATCCCGACACCGATCGAAAACGCCGCTAGAAACAAGGTCACGACGCCGCTGCCGGCGCCGAGGGTCTCTTTCGCGAAGGAGGGGAGTTGCGACAGAAACACCGCGCCGACCAGCCAGAACCACGATGCGCCGAGGATCGCCAGCTTCACGTCGCGCCGTTCGCCGGCGTGGCGCAGGATCGCGCCGGTCGCCGCAACGGGATTGCGGCTGAGGCGCAGCCCGGGCGAGGGCGCCGGCGCGCGCGGCACGAACCGGCTCGCCGCAAAGCCGCCGATCGCGCACAGGACGAGCAGCAGGCCGGCGAGCAGGGTTCCGGCATCGACCGCGACGGCGAGGCCGCCGGCAATCGTCCCCAGAAGGATTGACAGGAAGGTGCCGCCCTCCAGCAATGCGTTGCCGTCGACCAGCTCGCCCGCGGCGAGATGCTGCGGCAAGAGCGCGTACCGCACCGGGCTCGAAAACGCCGCCTGCGCGCCGAGCATGAACAGCGCCAGGAACGACAGCGCGAGGCTGTCGGTAAAGAGCGCCGCCGCCGCGCCAAGCACCGTGATCAGCTCGGCGGCCTTGAGGATCTGCAGCAGCCGGGCGCGCTCGAACCGGTCGGCCAGCTCGCCGGCGAGTGCCGAAAACAGGAAGTAGGGCGCGATCAGCGCCCCGCCGGCGATCGCGGCAAGCACACCCGGATCGAAGCTGTTACGCATCGCCGTGCCGTAGGTCACCAGCATGACGAAGGCGCTCTTGAACAGATTGTCGTTGAACGCGCCGAGGGTTTGAGTGGCAAAGAGCGGCACGAAGCGCCGCGCGCCCAACAAACTGACCTGGTTGCTCACCGTGCAGCCCCTCGAAATCATGCCGGCAAACGCCGCACTGCAGGATGCCACAGAATGAATGCCGCAGAACCGCCGATAGCTGTCGATCTCCTGCGTGGTCCGAGCGAACGGCATCACGCGGCACCTCGCCGTCGCGGGGCCGCTGGCGGATCGCAGCGCTCGCCGCTTGCGGGCTGTGCATCCTCGCACCTGGCTAACGCCACCCATTGGCAGCAGCACGAGGAACCCGACGCGGTAAACCGGCTGTTGATCGATTTTCTCGCCTAACGCTGTCGCACGCCGAAGTCGGATGATCCAGATCAAGGACAGCGGTAGGGCTTGCCGAACATCGTGCAACCAGCTTGATGAGGAGAACCCTTCGATGAGGCCGATCACCAAAAGCTTCGCTGGCGCGGCCGTAGTGGCGCTCACCGTGAGCAGCGGCGCGATGGCGCAGCAATCCTACTATGATGACATGGCGTGCCGGCAGTATGCCGACGGGCAGATCGCCCCGATGCGCGACCAGGTGAATGCGCAGGGCGTCGGCAGCGCTCTGCTTGGCGCCGGGCTTGGCGCGGCTCTCGGCGCTGCGGTCGGCGGCGGCCGCGGCGCCGGCATCGGAGCGGCGTCAGGCGCGATCGTCGGCACCGGCATCGGCGCCGCCAACGCCCAGGACGCCGCAGCGTACCTGCAGCAGCAATACAATGCCTATTATGCGCAGTGCATGTCGGCTCGTGCCGCCCCGCCGCCGGGTTACGCGCCAGCTCCCGCCTATGCGCCGCCACCGGGCCAGCCGAGCAGCGCCAGTCAATTGAACCAGCAGGAGTTGAACCGGTTGCAGGCTCCGCCTCCCGGTTACTATCCGCCGCCACCGCGCTATTGAGGACCGCGAGAAACCCCGACCGCGGCGAACATGCGGCGGCGTGCCGTCGGCGCTAGCCCCACACCTCGCGCGCCACCTCGGCGACGAGGCGGAGCTTGGCTTTCTGTTCCTCGATGGTCAGCGCGTTGCCGTCGACCGTCGAGGAAAAGCCGCATTGCGGGCTGAGGCAGAGCTGTTCGAGCGGCACGTATTTGGCCGCCTCCTCGATGCGGCGCTTCAGCTCGTCCTTGGCCTCGATCGCCGGGCGCTTCGTCGTGACGAGGCCGAGCACGACCCTCTTGTTGCCCCTCGGCACGAAGCGCAATGGCGCGAAGCCGCCCGAGCGCGCATCGTCGTATTCGAGAAAGAAGCCGTCGACCGCGAGCTCGCCGAACAGCGCCTCGGCGACATGGTCGTAGCCGCCCTCGGCCATCCATGACGAGCGGAAATTGCCGCGGCACATATGGGTGCACACGGTCATGCCGGCGGGTTTTTTAGCGAGCGCCTGGTTGATCAGGCGGATGTTGGTCAGGTGCTGCGTGTCGCCATCGCCGCCGATGCTGGTGACATAGGCGCGCTGGGTGGGGTCGTTGAGATAGGCCAGGCTGGTGTCGTCGAGCTGGAGATAGGTGCAGCCCAGCGATGCCAGGCCGGCGATTTCCTTCTTATAGACCTCGGCGAGGTCGTGCCAGAACGCCTCCATGTCGGGATAGGCGGTCTCGTCGATCGCCGCGCGCCCGCCGCGGTAATGCAGCATCGAGGGCGAGGGGATCGTCAGCTTCGCCACGGTCCCCGCCGGCGCGGCCGATTTGAGGTAGGAAAAGTCCTCGCCGAAGATCGTCTTGTCGAGCGTCAGCCTGCCGCCGACCCGGTGCGCCGCCGGGGTGAATTCGAGGGTCCCGGCCTCGTTCTTGAACTGGATCGTCAGGCGCCGGTCGGTCTTGCCGACCCCGCCGATCTGGTAGAGGAAATCCATGTGCCAGGAGCCGCGGCGGAACTCGCCGTCGGTGACACCCAGGAGGCCGACCTCGCGCTGCATCGCGACGGCGTCGCGGATCGCCGCGTCCTCGATCCGGCGCAACTCCTCGGCCGAAATGCGGCCCTGCTCGCGCTCGGCCCGCGCGCGCAGCAGTTCCGCCGGCCGCAGTAGACTGCCGACATGGTCGGCGCGGAAGGGGGGCGCGCCGGCTGTCATGTCGCCTCAGGGCCGATCCGGCCAACCTTGTCTTGACGGCTCGGTGTCCTCACAAATCTCGATATATTGGCGCTGCTGCTCCGGGGTGATCATGCCAGCGCCGGCGAGATCGGCTGCCAATATGATCGGTTCCTGGTGATAAAGGAGGATCTGCTCGGCTTGCGGCGCTGTCTCTACGTCCCGTCTCAGCGCGTCCGCCAGTGCGGGGGATTTGCCGAAAATCTCTTTGAGGGAACGCCGCACCTTGTCCCAATAGACATCGCGAATCTCTCGCGGATACACTTCGGCGAAATTACGTTCCGTCACCACGTTCATCGCGCAAGCCTCTGAAACAATCCGCTGGCACTGTTCGTAATCATGGGTCACCCACGCTGCCCATCCCTACGCTCAGGCATTGCGAAGTTTGGCATCGATTTCCTCAATCGCTTGGTTTATGGCATCAAGGGACGGGCTGCCTGTTCGTTGAATTCCATGGAAGACCACCATCCAAAAAAATCTTGGCCCTGCCGCGTCCAGCAATGGGTATGACATTCTTACAAATTCTTGCATTGGCATTGCAAATCCTTCAATTATCTCGGCCAATCTTACGTCGGGCTTAAATTTAAGTTTCTCGTTATAATATAACCATCGATCAGAGATTTTGCTTATGCACTCCTCGGCTTCGGCAAGAATTAATTTCTCCCCATCCTTCTCGGTAAAGCCAAGCGTTTTGGAAGTCGCGTCTTCCCGCGGCCCCTTCCGTGCATGCCGCTCCCGCAGGTCTACTTCTGCTTCCGGCTTCAGGTTGATCTGACCGGTTGACCATCCAACGTACGTAATAACGTCGTTAAGATGCATGGGGTAATGCTTCTGTAGAATGTCCATCATCATTTTATGGCCCGCCCTGCCGTTGGGCCGTTCCCGAAGGTCATCGATTATTATGCAGATCGCTATATACTCGGCATCAGCACGGGTTCTGCCCTCACGGTTCCGTATCATATCCACGTTATGGCTGATCAAATTCATCAGCCGCTGCTGGATTTTGTCCTTCGGCTTGAGGAAATCGAATAGACCCACAGTGATCTCCCGGCGCCGAGAAATTCAGTTTGTAGTTTGTAGGATGGGTTGAGTAAGGCGAAACCCATCGGGTATCGCCGGGCCAGGATGATGGGTTTCGCTGCGCTCAACCCATCCTACACGCCACGACGCGCTACAACTCACTCTCGTCTACCCCAAGATGATGAAGCTCGATTGGAGAGCCCGGCGACGCATTTTCGATCTTTTCAACCATCTCTGTAAATCGCCCCTGCAACTTGAACATGCTAAGCAACACTATCGCGTGCCATCGTGCTATACCCTTCGCCTCCAACTCTCGCTCGATGTCATAGTACCCCTTGAAGTCTCCTAATTTTTTCTCATCAACAGATATTTTATGAAGAACATCAATTAAATCATGTTCTAGTTGCCTGGAGATAAACCCTGTCCGCTCGATCTCCTGGTCTATCGTCGATTCAACCCCGTGGAATAATCCATATATAGTTTCAGGTGATGCTCGTTGATCTTCGACAACTCTTCTTCTAAGCGAATAAATTTCGCCCAGAATTCTTCCAAGAAAAATTTTGGTTTCGCGATCCATGTCTTCCTCTTGTCCTTAACTGGCGCGCTCCCTAGCATACCGTCATGGCCAATTCATGTAAGCGCCCGTCTTAGAAGGCACAAACCCTATTCTGAGATTTCTCTCAACACCGCTGACGTTCTCAGAACCTACTTAGAACGGGATCTCGTCGTCGAGATCGGCGTTGGCGGCGCGGCCGCGCGTCGGGGCGGCGGCGGCCCGCGGTGTCTCGCCGTAGCTACCGGCATCGCCTTCGTCGTAGCTGGGCTCACCCGCGCCGCCACTGGCGCGGTCGCGCGCGCCGTCGAGCATCGTCAATTCGCCGCGGAAGCGGGTCAGCACCACCTCGGTCGAGTATTTCTCGACGCCGGCGTTATCGGTCCATTTGCGGGTCTGCAGGGCGCCCTCGACATAAATTTTCGAGCCCTTGCGCAGGTATTTCTCGGCCAGTTCGGTGAGCCGCTCGTTGAAGATCACGATGCGGTGCCACTCGGTCTTTTCCTTGCGCTCGCCCGACATCTTGTCGCGCCAGCTCTCGGAGGTGGCGAGGTTCAGATTGGCAATGCGCATGCCGTCCTGGGTCGAGCGGATTTCGGGGTCGCGGCCGAGATTGCCGACGAGAATTACCTTGTTGACGCTGCCAGCCATGGGGTCACCGAGGGTTCGTGAGGGTGGGGCGTTTATCTTACCAAGTTCCGCGAATGTTCCCACCTGAATCTTATCCACCGATTCTCAACCTGGGACACGGAAGAAAATGAACCACTTACCGCAAAGGGCGCAAAGGGTGCGCTAAGGGCGCGATGGCTCAGAGCCCTTTGCGACCTTCGCGTATCCCTGGCGCCCTTTGCACTAAAATGTTGTTTTCCCTGTGTTCCCCGTGTCTCCGCGGTGACCAGCGGCATTACCGCGGCGGGTTCAGCGCCGGTCGGCGCCCAGCGCGAGCGAGGGCGAGGATCCGATTTCCTCCGGCTCGCCGACGCCCATCGCCTGGCCATGCGTCTCGACCCCGAGAAAGGCGAACGACAACCCGACCAGCGCCATGCACAGCGCGAGAAACAGGTAGGCGGGGAGGACAGCGTCCGCCGTCGCCTGAGGCGCGACGAAGTTGCTGGTGCCGGCGATCAGCGCCAGGCTCAACGGCCCGATGATCTTGCCGACGCCGTTCGCCGCCTGACCAAGCCCCGACGAGCGCGCGCCGAGGCGCACACCATACCGCTCGACGGTGTAGGGGGCGAAATTGGCAAAGCCGCCCTCGATGAAGAAGGTGGAGGCGCATAGCAGGACCACCATCATCGGCAAGTCGCCGACGATGACATTGCTGTAGTAGCCGGCGCCGGCGAGCGCGAAGACGCCGCCAAACCCCCAGACGGACCCGAGCCAGCGCCGGCCGGTGAAGCGCACCAGCGCGGTGACTACGAGCTTGCCGGTGACCCCGCCGAGCGCGACGAAGACGAAATACTTGGCCGCCACCGGGACCGGGACCTTGAGCACCATGGCGACGATCGTCGGCCCCCACAAATAGACGCCATAGGCCGCGGTCGACGACGCACCCCAGATGACGACGGTCTCCCAAAAGAGGCTCGGCCGCTGGTACAGCTCGGCCAATTGCCCGCGCGGCTGCACGACGGGCGGCTGCGTCGGCAGCGGGACCGATTCGAGCGGCAGGCCGATATGTTTCGCGACCGCTTCGCGCGCCTCGGCGAAGCGGCCCTTGGCGACCAGCCAACGCACCGATTCCGGGCAATACCGCCAGATCAGCAGCCCGACGATCGCCGGCGCCATCCCGAGCATCGCCACCCCGCGCCAGCCGATCGGCTGTAAGAGCGCGGCCGAAGCCCCGGACGCGAGGAAACCGCCGGCCGAGGCGAAGACCAGGTAGAAGGTCGTCAGCAGCGTCCGGTGTCGCGTCGGCGTCAGCTCGACCTGGATCGCCAGAGACGGCGTGACCCCGGCCGTCAGCCCGACGCCGATGAAAAAGCGCAGGACCGCGAAAATCTCCCACGAGCCGCTCGGGACGATGCCCATCAGGCCGGAACTCGCGGCGCAGATGAAGGTGCCGATGATCATCTGCCACTTGCGACCCCATCGGTCGGACAGCGCGCCGAATACGAGCGCCCCGACGATCGCGCCGACGCCGCCACTGTAGAGGATTATCGCCGATTGGCCATAGGTCAGATGCCACTGCGGGGCCAGTACCGCCAGCAGATAGCCGACCACGAGGAAATCGAAGAACTCGAGGACGAAAAGCCCCGACAGCAGCGCGAAGGCCACCCAGTAGCGGCGGTTGAGCGGCGCGCTGTCGAACAACGCCAGAAGGTCGTCGGATGTCTGATCAGCCATGCGCTCCTCCGCTTGGCGCCGCGTTTGCCCGCGCCGCCCTCCGTGATCCGCCCGCCGGACGAGGTGTCGCGACTCGCGGTGGTTGAGATGGAGTATTCGCCCGGCCCGCGTATGCGTCAACGCCCCCGGCACCACCGATTCGCACCACGGAGCCGTGCAGGGCAGCGAGAGAAAAGAACGCTTTACCGCAAAGGACGCCATGGACACGCAAAGGACGCGAAGCGGCTGTGACCCATCGCGTCCTTCGCGCATCCTTCGCGCCCTTTGCGGTAAGTGATTTGTTTTCCTGCGAAACTGCATCGACCGCCGGTCCCCGTAGCATCGTTGGGAGCGGCGCGGTAAGGTCGGGCCATGCAGCAGATTCGCATCCGCGGCGCGCGGGAGCACAACCTCAAAAACATCGATGTCGACCTGCCGCGCGATAGCCTGGTGGTGATCACCGGGCTGTCCGGCTCGGGCAAATCCTCGCTCGCCTTCGATACGGTCTATGCCGAAGGGCAGCGCCGCTATGTCGAGAGCCTGTCGGCCTATGCCAGGCAATTCCTCGAACTGATGCAGAAGCCCGACGTCGATTCGATCGAGGGGCTGTCGCCGGCGATCTCGATCGAGCAGAAGACGACCTCGAAAAACCCGCGCTCGACGGTCGGCACGGTGACCGAGATCTACGACTACATGCGCCTATTGTGGGCGCGGGTCGGGGTGCCCTATTCGCCGGCAACGGGGCTGCCGATCGTCAGCCAGACCATCTCCCAGATGGTCGACCGGGTGCTGGCGATGCCGGAGGGCACCCGCCTCTATCTGCTGGCGCCGATCGCGCGCGGCCGCAAGGGCGAGTACAAGAAGGAACTCGCCGAGCTGCAGAAGCGGGGGTTTCAGCGGGTCAAAGTCGACGGCAAGATGCGCGAGATCGACGAGGTCCCAAGACTCAACAAGAATCAGGGGCTCAAGAAGAACGTCAATCACGACATTTCGGTGGTGGTCGACCGTCTCGTCGTCAGCCCCGACCTCGGCAACCGGCTCGCCGATTCGTTCGAGACCGCGCTGGGCCTGGCCGACGGCCTCGCGATCACCGAAGACGCCGATTCAGGTGCGGAGACGATCTTTTCGGCCAAATTCGCCTGTCCGGTCTCGGGCTTCACGATCCCGGAGATCGAGCCGCGCCTCTTTTCGTTCAACAACCCGTTCGGCGCCTGCCCGGCCTGCGACGGGCTCGGCACCAAGCTCTATTTCGACGCCAATCTCGTCGTCCACGACGACAACCGCAGCCTGCATGACGGCGCGGTCAGCCCGTGGTCGCATTCATCCTCGCCCTATTACACGCAGACGCTGCAAAGCATCGCCCGCAAATTCAAGCAGAGCATGCACACGCCGTGGCGCGACCTGCCGGAAAAGATGCGCCGAACGATCCTCTACGGCTCGGACGGCGAGCCGGTGCACATGACCTATGATGACGGGCTGCGGCAATATTCGACCGACCGCCCCTTCGAGGGCGTGTTGCCGAACATGGAGCGGCGCTATCGCGAGACCGACAGCGCCTGGGTGCGCGAGGAACTCGGGCGCTACCAGAATGCGAAGACCTGCGAAGTGTGCAACGGCGCCCGGCTCAAGCCCGAAGCGCTGGCGGTCAAGATCGCGCGCCGGAGCATCAGCGAGGCGACGGCGCTGTCGATTTCCGAGGCCGCCCACTGGTTCGCCGGCATCGACAGCGAGCTTAGCCCAAGCCAGCGCGAGATCGCCGAGCGCATCTTGAAGGAGATCAACGAGCGGCTCGGCTTCTTGCACAATGTCGGGCTCGACTACCTGACCCTGTCGCGCGCCTCGGCTACCTTGTCGGGCGGCGAGAGCCAGCGCATCCGGCTGGCGTCGCAGATCGGCTCGGGCCTCACGGGCGTGCTCTATGTCCTCGACGAGCCTTCGATCGGGCTGCACCAGCGCGACAATGCGCGGCTCCTCGAAACCCTGAAGCACCTGCGCGACCTCGGCAATACGGTCATCGTCGTCGAGCACGACGAGGAGGCGATCCGCACCGCCGACTGGCTCGTCGATATGGGGCCGGGCGCCGGGGTGCATGGCGGCCACCTCGTCGCCGAGGGCATTCCCGATGATGTCATGCGCTGTCCGGACAGCATCACCGGCCAGTACCTGACCGGCATGCGCCAGATCCCGGTGCCGCCGCAGTGGCGCACCGGGCACCCCGGGCAGATCCTCCGGCTGGTCGGCGCGCGCGGCAACAATCTGAAGCACATCACGGCCGAATTCCCGCTCGGCACCTTCTGTTGCGTGACCGGGGTGTCGGGCGGCGGCAAATCCACCCTGATCGTCGAGACCCTCTACAAGGCGCTGGCCAAGCGGCTCAACAACGCGCGCGAGCAGGCGGCGCCGTTCGAGCGGCTCGACGGCGCCGAGTTCCTCGACAAGATCGTCGATATCGACCAGTCGCCGATCGGCCGCACGCCGCGCTCCAATCCGGCGACCTATACCGGCTGCTTCACGCCGATCCGCGACTGGTTTGCCGGGTTGCCCGAGGCGAAGGCGCGCGGCTACCAGCCCGGGCGCTTCTCGTTCAACGTCAAGGGCGGGCGCTGCGAAGCCTGCCAGGGCGACGGCGTCATCAAGATCGAGATGCACTTCCTGCCCGATGTCTA
>JBGPTQ010000003.1:0-19807 GCA_041490725.1 Allostellaceae bacterium
CCCCCGTTCTATGATGAGCCTCGGCCTCAGCGGGCCGTGGGCTTAGCCTCTGAAGCGATCTGTTCCATAAATGTGGCTCGGTTTACGAGCCCTTCCGGGTGCTTCCCTGGCTCACCGAAAATCACCTGAAATCGCTCATCGCCGAGTAATATCCGACTCTGCTCCATAGCGGCTCGGAGAGTCGTGTTAAGCATGTCTAGATATTGATCAGGCGTGACCCTACCGGTATCGAGCCACCTGGCTAGCTGCGACTGTGTGCGTCGCAGATCAGCCTGGATTGTGGCGAGGCTCTTCAGGGTGGTTTTCTCGATTCGATGGCCAAGAGCCATCTCTACGAGGGCCGCAAGCTCAGCCACGTGGGAAGCCTCCTGCGTAGCAACAGTGGACGACACTGTTGAATTGTAGACGCTAATCCTTGCCAAGAGGTTCCCCGCCGGGGATTGCGGCGCCGCCGTGGTCACCACAGGAGCAAGGATCGTACCAGGGGGATAGCAGGTTGACAATTGCGGCCAGTTTCCGATGCCGTGGGGGCCAAACGTGAATGCCGATAGGACGTACCCCTGGCAGCCGGCGACCGTAATCCCGGCAGGATGCAGAATTCTGTTTGCAGTTTGATGGCATACTCCCGTTCGGGCGTAACGTATGCCGGCTTCGGAATTAGGCTGAGAGAGGCAATCCGCGACAACGGAGCTTCCTATCGCAGCAGACAACGCTGCCCCGCCGAAGTCTCTTCCCCAGCATCCCCATTTGAGTCCGCAGGAGCTTGTGACGTACGTGTGCTCCCCGTACGGGGCCGCTATCAGGGGTATCGCCCATCCCTGCAACGTTGCCGACGGCAACCCCGCCATACACCCCCCACCGCGTCTCATCCCTTCGCCAAAGAATTCCACGGCGCGTGACTGTTTGCAACTAGCCGTAGTTGTAGGCAGGATGGCGATGTGGTTTGCGCGTTTAAACGGCGGCCTCCTACCAATTGAACCGACGCCGACCCGGCCCGTTGCCCGGTATGCCACGGATCATGCCGCGCTCCTGATGATGGTACAGGAGGCGTCGGCCCCTTTGGCTTGATACCTTCAACGTCGAAATCGGGATCGAAGATGCGAATCGCGGCATCGACGTGGCCCAAGTCGATGATGAGCTGGCGCAGCGTCACGCGGACCAGTCGGCAACCACCCGGTAGGTATAGCCACCGCTGCCGACGATCGCGTCCGCCCCAGCCATCGTTTGCCTCCCTTCGCGCCGGCCCTACTTGGTGCGAGACTATCCCCGCGGCCCCGCATTCCGCAATCTCAGCCCGCATGATCGGAGCGCCCGATGCCGATGATCCCCGTGACGATCCCTGGGGCCGAGGGCCTCGCCTTGCACTGCGCCGTCGACGACTACCTGTGGCCGTGGCAGGTCGCGACGCCGGTCGTCATGATGCACGGCTTTGCGCGCAATGCTCGGTTCTGGAACCGCTGGGTCCCGGCGATCGCCGAGAGCCGCCGCATTTACCGCCCGGAGCTTCTCGGCTGCGGGCAGTCCGATGTCCCGCCGATGGCGTACCGCTTCACCCCCGAGACGATCGCCGAGCAAATCATAGCGGCGTTCGACGCCTTGTCGCTCGACCGGGTCCATTGGGTCGGCGAATCCTCGGGCGGGATCATCGGCGTGCTGCTTGCCGCGGCACATCCCGAGCGCATCGCCAGCCTCGTGCTGTGCAATACGCCGGGCCGCATCCCGGACGAGATCAAGCGGATCTACGCGCTCGACCGGGAGAGCGCGTCGGCGGCGATGCGCGCCTATGGCGTCGGCGAGTGGTGCCGGCAGACCCTCGGCTACCGGCTCGATGTCGAACACGCCGACCCGCTGCTGTGCGAATGGGTGATCGCCGAGATGGACCGGACGCCGCCCGCGGTCGCCGCCGCGCTGCACGATTGCTTCGAGTCGATCGACGCGCGGCCGCTGTTGGCCGGGATCGAGGCCCCGGTGCTGCTGTTGTCGGGCGACCAGAGCTGCATCGCTTCCGAGCAGCAGCGCGCGTTCGTCGAGCGGCTGTCGCACGGCCGGCTCGAGCTGTTCGCCGGGTATGGCCATGGCGTCAACCTGCTGCAGCCGGAACGCTGTGCCCGCGCTTCCCTTGATTTCTGGCGGACGCTAGAGTCGCCGGCGTAACCTCAATCCGCTGACGTCGCACCCGCCGGCACAACACGCACAAGCAATCGAGGGAACCGCCCTGGACTCGACCCAATCCACCCCCGGCGGCGCCAGCGAAGGGCGCGAGCCGAGCGACATGCCGCCGCTTCCCGGCGCTCCGGAAGCCTCGCCCGGCGCCGCGGCGATAGCGCCGGCTGGTGGCACGGATTCGGGCGAGACCTCTTCTGACGAGCCGGCGCCGGAAGCCCGCGCGAATGACGGCGCGCCACGGCGGCGCCGACGCCGGCGCCGGCGTCGGCCAATAGAGGCGCCGTCTGACGCAGGCGCGGCACCGGCGCCCGCCGGTGACGGCGAGGCCGGCGCCGAATCCCGACCGGAAGAAGCGCGGGGGGAGCGGCCCATTCTGCGCCTGCGCAATCGCCGGCGTCGGCGCCGCCGGCCCCCTGTCGCGGTTCCATCGCCAGGTTCCGGCAGCCCGCTCGACAGCGCCGATCCGGTGGCCCCGGCGCCCGGCGAAGCGGCAGCCGGCGACGCCACGGCAACCCCCGGCCAGGAGGCGCCTCGCCCGGCGCCGGGAACCCGACCCGCGCGGCCGCGCAACCGGCGCCGCCGGCGCGCGCCACCAGCCGATGCGGCGGCGGGCAATACCGGCGAGCACCGCCCACGCGAAGCCGGCGCGCCTTCGGGTCCGCGCAATCGGCCTGGCGAACGGCGGCCGCAAGGCGAGCGCGGCGATGCCGCACGCCAGGATGCGCCGCGCGAGACCCGGCGCGATGCAGGTCCGCGCGAGAGAAGCCGCGATGCGGGGCCACGCGCCAATCCGCCCGGCAATCAACGGGACCCCCGGCGCGACGAGGGACGCAATCGGCCGCCGGGACGTGGCCGAGCCGGACCGCCGCGAAAACTCGAGCATAAGCTCTACTCGTTCGACTCAGTGGTCGATCGCGGCTTCGACGATGTCGAGGAGGAAGCTGGCACGCGCCGGGTGCATTGGACGATCGTCAAGCGCACTACCGCCGACCAGATCAGCCGCAAGGCGGTTTCGGCCCTGTATGTGGTGCAACGCGACGGGGTCGATAGCGAGTTTCCCAATCTCGGTGCCGCCCGCAACGCGGTCAACAAGACCATCGTCCATCCCGAAAAGCTGACCCGCTCGAAAGCCGAATACGCCGCCGAGAAGAATGAGAAAAAATAGATGGAAGAGATTTACTGCTTTGCCGGCAACCCGCTCGACCGCGCGAGCGAGCGCCGCCGGGACGCCGCCTGGATCCGCTCGCTGCTCGATGACCCAGCGGCGCGCATCCTGCCGTTGCGCGAACTGCGGCCGCTGACCCGCGGTTCCGCGTCGCCCATCCTCGATTGGCAGCCGGTCGCGCCATGGCGCGATCGGATCGAGCACGGAGCGACGCTGATCTTCCTCGGGCTCAGCGAGAGGCGCCCTTATTTCGCGGTCGATGCGAGCGGCGCGGACATTGCGCTGACCCAGGAACGCGAGTCGCTCGATGCCCGCACCCTCGCGCCGCTGCTGCCCGCAGGCGAGGCCGCGATCCTGGCGGAAGCGCGCTCGCTCGTTGATTGGCACGCGCGCCATCGCTTTTGCGCGCAATGCGGCTCGCCGACCCGAGTCACGGCGGCGGGCTGGGTGCGGCGCTGCCCGGAATGCAAGGCGTCGCATTACCCGCGCTCCGACCCGGTCACGATCATGCTCGCGGTCAAGGGCGAGCGCGCCCTGCTCGGCCGCAACCGCCGCCGGCCCGGCGCGCGGTTCTCCTGCCTCGCCGGCTTCATGGAGCCGGGCGAGACCCTGGAAGAGTGTGTACGTCGCGAGGTCCACGAGGAATCGGGGATCCGCGTCGGCCGGGTGCGTTATCTCGCCTGCCAGCCCTGGCCATTCCCGTCGAGCCTGATGATGGGATTTTTGTGCGAGGCGCTGACCGAGGAGATCACGGTCGATCCCGAGGAGCTGGCCGAGGCGCGCTGGTTCGAACGCGAGGAGATCCGCACGATGGTCGCGCGCGCCGCGACCGGCCCCGACGACCCAACCCAGGTCTCAGTGCCCGGGCCGGTCGCGATCGCGCATCAAATCTGCAGGCGCTGGTCGTACGGGCTTGACGGTATATAAGCCGAGCCGTGATGACCGGCCGTCCTGCGCCCGCCTCCGGGTAAACCGAGACGATGGCCGAGCCGGAGCGGATCGCCCTCGTTACCGGCGCGAGCGCTGGGATCGGGCTGTACACTGCCCTCGGCCTGGCCCGCGCCGGGTTCCGTATCGTCATGGCCGGCCGTGATAATGCACGCCTGGAGCAGGCGCGCCGGATGGTGGCCGAGCGCTCGGGCTCGACCCTGGTCGAACCGGCGCTGGCCGATTTCGCGAGCCTCGCCGCGGTGCGTGGCCTCGCCGACACGGTGCTCGCGACGTATGGCCGGCTCGATCTGCTCGTCAACAATGCCGGGCTGATCGCGCCGCGCTTTCAGCTGTCCAAGGACGGCCACGAGCTGACGATTGCGGTCAATCACCTCGCGCCTTTTTTGCTGACCAGTCTGCTGCTCGACCGCCTGCGCGCATCGGTCCAGCCGGACCTGACCACGGGCGCAACACAAATGGCGCGGATCGTCACCGTCGCCTCCCAGGCCCACCGCGGCGCACGGATCGATCTCGCCGCGCTTACCGGGCCGCAGGATTGGAGCCCGCTCAAAGCCTACGGACGCTCCAAGCTGTGCAACATCCTGTTCACCCGCGCCTTGGCGCGGCGGCTTCAAGGCAGCGGGGTTGTCGCGGCGTCCCTGCACCCCGGGGTTGTCGCAACCGCGATCGGCGACCGCGCGGGGGGCATCGCCGGGCTCGGCTGGCGCCTCGTCAAGCCGTTTCTGATCACCCCGGAAAACGGCGCCGAGACCTCGCTGTTCTTGGCAACGACGCCCGATCCGGCGCCATTCCACGGCGCCTACGTGATCGAGAAGCGTGTTGCCCAGCCTGACCGGACGGCGCTCGACGACGAATTGGGCGAAGCGCTGTGGGCCGAAAGCGCCCGGCTGGTCGGCCTATAGCGGCCGATTCATTCATGACTCCGCTCGACCCCCGATCGCTGCAAAATCAGCGAGCGCGATTTTGCCATCCGCGAGCGCCCTGGCGATCCGACGGTTTTTTTGCGGTCTGGTCAGCGCCGTGGTTCCAGATGAGGAGGGTAATTTAATCTTCGCCAGTTACCTTTCGAATTGTCCGGGCCTCCCGGGCAATTCTTCTTTTTCGCGCTGAGCCGTTCCCGATACCCCACACAGCGCCGTGATGAGGATTTTCAGGCAGCGGATCCCATCCCACCTGGAAGCCAAGAGGGCGCAATGCCGCTACATTGAGCCGAACAGCACCATGCGTCTCATCCGCCACATAGTGCAGTGGTTCAAGTCCGTCGGCAGCCATCCATTCCTCAATGTCGACCGACATGCCACCGTGCGCGTCACTCGATTCCGAATAGGCACCGCTTGCGACCCGGGTCACCCCGGTCCCCTGATCGGTATGCAAGTCATTAGGAGTGATGTGACGAATTACATGGTGCTCAGCCAGGATCTCGGCATGATCGTGGGGTAACGTATTCCCCTCTGCGTCTCTTGGCGGCTCGTCTGGCATCGGGACGCGGATCTGCCGGGCCGCCTCACGTAAAATGGGCTCGGAGTAGATCCGCGAGTTCGGAGAATTCTGTCTCCGCGCGCCATTCCCGATCGGCGCCGGCCTGCCGGTTCAAATAATAGATCATGATCTCGTTCGGGCGAATGACCTCCACCTCGATCTCTGCCGACGCATTCGACCACAGAAGCTGGACGCCACCGTTCCCGAGCGGAACCATCGAAGGTGCCGCCGTTGCATAGCCCATCGTTTGCCAAAGCATGTGTAACGCGAAAGATAGAGCATCCCGATTGACGGCAGCCGAACCTCGTCCGTCCCAGTTCGGACCGAGTTCGAGCAGTTCGACGATCCTCCGCAGCGTTGGCTCAAACCACTGCGGGCGAGAGGCTGTACTCTGCGGGCTAACGAGCGGTCGGGCGGCAGGGACCGGATCAACATCCGCGTTGACAAAGCCCGTCCACCGCTGGGGCGGGGACCGCCTCTCCCGCCAGTCGTAATCGACGGCCGCCACGCTCATTGGTTTCTCTCCCAAACTCGATGCATTTCGTCCGTGGTCAGTTCGGTAAAAGTGCGGACAATGTGCCGCCTGCCGAGGTTTAAAAAGCCGCTCACCCCAGCCAGATCGGCAGATAGCGGTTTCCCGCGTGCGACGAGCGTGAGGTGAACTATCTTAGTCCCGTCCAGCTTGCGGGCCGGCAACGCACTCACATAGAGCCGCCCCAGCGGGCCAGTATTTTCACGTATTACGTATTGAACCGAGAAGCGAGCATCCTCCGGCGTCCCCAAGTCGTCGAGGATCAGTGCCGACGTGAACGGGCGGAAAATCCGCGCGAAGGCCTCGAACAGGCTCTGATCCGAATGCATTGCTATCTGATTGAAGTACGATATTTCGCATTGGTTTGGGACGACGGACCCTAAGTTCTCGCGACCGACGACCGCTTCGAATTGACGGAAACCCGTCTCGAACGTGGCCAGCATCCGTTCGAAGCGAGGATAGGCATCGCCGTCGCCAACCTTGCGCCAGTTATGTAAGAACCGATCGCGCTGAACCTGGAGCAGCTCAGTCTTTGCGGTATTGATGAAGAAAACACGAGGCGTCGGCGGGGCTGTTAGCAGCTCAAACTGGACGCGCGGCATCGGGAGGCCGGGCGCTTTGTCCGAGAATGTCTCGAACGTGAAATCGAGCGGCGGGTGTTCTTCGATTTCCGGGAAGCGATCGCGGAACTCGGCCCACACCAAACCCAGATGCGGCGATAATAGGCGGTCGAGGGTGCCAAATTGCACCCCGAGCACGACTTCGGTCACAGGTGATGCGCCGAAGTCGGGAAGGTCAGGAGAACGCGTGATCATGCCTACTGTTGTCCGCCAGGGGTCCGAGTATCAGCTGGCCACGACGGTGCTGTAAAGCGACGTGTCGTCCTCCGCCGCTGAGCCAGCTACGATCTTGATATCGGGCGAGTTCTGCGAACGGACAAGCCAGCCCCGCACGCCCTGTTACGCGTCGGTTAACAACGAAGCGGCAAATCGGCTCCTACGGCTGGGCCGTCGACGACGATGCCGCGGCTCTCGACCCGCGCCGATGCAGCCGCCGCATCGCTGCGAACATCGGCAAGCGGCAACCGCTACTTGGCCGCCACCTTGCCCTTCGCGTATTCCGCGCAGGCTTTGGTGACATAGGGGTCGGCCACCTCGGTGATCTTGTCGGCTGCCAGATAGGCCGAGCCAGCCAAGCCGGCCGAGGCGAGCCCGGCGAGCACCGCGGCCGGCACGCCGGCACAGCTGGAGAGCGCCGGAATCGGGTCGCCGGGGGAGTTACGATCGCTCATCACAAGATCGGTCTGATCAGCGCGTAGCCGATCCACAGCACGCCATCGAAGACGAGAACGATCGCGGCGGCGGCGTAGTAGAACGCGTAGGCATAATCGTCAGCACTCTTCGGGGCCAGATCCGATCGCCCAAGCAGCCGATGCGGAAACGCCGCCAGGGCCGCACGGCCGAGGATCAATCATTTCACGGCACGCTGCCCTTCGCGGCGCGCTGCCAGGATCGGCCGGCCGGCCGAACGGCGCGGTGCGACAGGGTGCCGTCCTCGTACCGGGCGGCCGTCGTGTGCCACGCATTGTCTTTCAGGAACAACGCATAGCCACCCGGCCGCAGCGCGGGGCAGGGCACCTGCAGCAGCCCGCGGAAGTCGTATGGCCCCGGCGCCGGTGCTTCGGTATAGTAAGCTGGCAGCACGAAGTTGCTGACCCTCAGGCCGAGTTTGATATACCCGTCGCCATCAGCCTCGACGCCATCGCAGACCTCGACGACATACTGCGCCCCGTCGATTGTTGGGCCCATCCGGGTGATCTGCGGATCGGCCAGCATCTCGAGGAGCTCATGGCTGATCGTGACGCTGATCTCGGCGCCGTAGCGAAGGTCATCCTCCACGAAGATCTTGGCCTCGGGGATCCCGGTGTCATCCTCGTGGTATCCGAGGTCACCCGGTTGGTCGCTGTTGTTGAGCAGCCAGACCTTCCAATGCACGGGATTCGGCTGTTGCCGCCTGCCGACGAGGTGCAGGGTGACCGGCTCGATGTCCCAGGCCGGCCCGAAATCCTCGGTGATTTGCGCCTGGAGCGCCGGCAGAACGAAGGCGAACCGCGCGTCTCGAATGCGACTGGTCCGGTTTATAAGACTGATGTCGATCATTTCAGCAATTCCTCCGCATTTGTGCGCCGCGCGCCTGCGCCGCGGCGTGGGCCCACTGGGGAAAGCGAGGATAGGCTGCTCCCGACCCTCTCAGCCTCCGTCGAAGATCACGGCAGCATCTCCATCAAAGGCGTCTTGGTGGGCGTTTGCTGATGAAGCGACACGTCGACGTCGAAAACATCCTTCCCGATCGTAAACACGCCAGCGGCAATCGGGATCGCCGTCGTCAGAAATGCGCACCCGCCGAGCGACAGCAACGCGAGCAGACAGAAAACCCGTGTCATTTCGCTGCCGCTGCCGCGAGAATTGCCCTGGCTTGCTCCGCCGTCATGGCTGAGGCGGCCCGTACCGAGGCCGCCGCGGTGAAGCCTAGGGTTTTCTCGATTGTCGGTATCAATGTCCCGGCAGCTTCCAGGACGGTGCTCACCCAGGAGGGCAGGGTGACGCCACCAAGCAGGTCAACGATCTTGCTGACTCCCGTCCCAAGCTTTTTAACCAGCCCTATGGTAGTGGTCTTGGTGCCGCTGGAGATATCCGACACGACCGCTTTGATCTCGTCAACCACCGACGTAACCTTGTCAACGGTTGACTGGCTAATCCCGGTGATGCTCTTGATGAGGGGAAGAATTGCCTCGATCCCCTTGGCGATCATATCGACGTCGGAACTGATCTGCGAAACGCTGAGACCGGCGCAATCGGCAAGCAAAGGCGCGGCCAAGACCGGGGGCAGCATCGAGAGCAGCGCGCGGCGAGAAATTGTAGTCATGGTGAACTCCCTGCGATGGGCATGGCCGGCATTCGCAGCCGGCGATACGAATGGTGGAAGCGGGCTGAGCGCCATGGGAGCGTGCCGCCAAGGTGCACAATGATGACGATATCGATCACGCCATCGAACCGACCGAGCCGAGCGCCGAGCCCGCCGAGCACCGCGGCCGGAGCGCCGGCTCAGCCGGAAAGCGCAGGAACCACGGCAAAACCCAGCATGATCGCGCGGATCACACCGCGCTCTTTAAGAAACAGCGCGAGCAGGCCGCAGCCGCCGGCAAGCAGCTGGACAAGTTGCCCGACGACCGTGTCGGATAGGTTCCAGCCGACGAGCGCCAAGAGGGCGCCCAGCCCGGCATAGCTCGAGGGCTCGCTGAAACGGGCGAGGAGATAGGTGAAGATTCGCATGGCGGATCCTTTCAGAACGCAAAAAAAAAGCCACCCGTGGGCGGCTCGGACAGGAGGCGAGGGTGAGGGGGTCAGCTGGCCGGTGCGGCCACAGCGCTCGTCGCCGGCAGCGCGTCGGTGGCGTACCAAGCCTTGAGATCGGCAAGGGTGCCGACCCAGATCGAGCGGTCGACCGGCGTCGCGACGCCAGCGACCCGACCGGCGGGCGTGTATTGGTGGAAATCATAGGGCCGCTCGCCGCCGCTCCACGCGGACGGACGGCCGGGCGGCAGACGCGGCGGGCGCTGGACCAGCCTGAGATAATGCCCGGGCGCGGTGCCCCGCGGATATTCCGGCAACATCAGCGGCCAGCGCGACAGATCCGGGTTGGCCTGCGTCAGCTGCGCGAACCCATAATAGATGACGGGATCACGCCCGGCGCGATCAGCGAATGCCCGGCCTATAGCGACCACGGCCGAGACCGTCGCCGCGGTTTCCCAATCGAGCATCGCCCGCTGTCCCTTCCCGAGATCCGTCACGGCGAGGAAATGCTCGGCCTGATGGTCGGGATCTGATGTGTCGAGAAAGTGATAAGGCACGGCGAGCACCCCGGCATTCAGGGCGGCGATCCGGTTCCGCTCGAAGGCCGGATCCACGAAACCCACACCCTGCGTCGCCTTGATAAAAGCGAGCGCGATCCCGGCTCCGGCCACAGCCGGCCAGTCGATCGCGCCGTTGTGATGCGACACGTCGATAACGCCGTCGAAAACGACGGCGGGGAGCCCATAAACAGTCATGGCTATTTCCGGTCTTGCTTCTGGACGAGCTCAGTGCGCAGGTCGCCGATCGGTTGCCACAGCGGGACGGCCTCAGCGCTCGATGTCATCGGGGGCCCCAACCGAAAAAGTGCGTGACCATAGCGCCGACGATCCCGCCGGCGGTAGGACCCATCATGCCGTGGGCGACGCGGCGCCACCGGCTGGCGAGCTGATCCTTGGCCCCCCGCTCTCCTTCATGGCGCGCAAGTCCGATCTCAATAGCGCCGAGGCGCCGCTCATCATTGGCTACATGCTCGTCGAATTTGTCGAGAAGCCGGTCGATGCTGCGCGTCTGGTTTTCGACGGCCTCGCGCAACCCACCAAGCGCGCGCTGCACGCTGCCGCTCTCTTCTGGCATGCGGAATTATCCCGAGGTTCCGACGAGTACGCCCGAGAGGTTGGCGAGCGTCGCATCGGTGGTGCGCGGGATAATCGTCAACACATCGCCCGAGACGAAAGAGGATGCGGTGCCGGCGAAGGTCGCGCTCGTAGCGGTCGCGGCGAAGATCATCGTCGCAAAATTGGTGCCGTTCTTGGCGACATCGAAAATCATATTGGCAGTCGCCGCGGCACCCGCGGTGCACACGCTGCCGGCGAAATTGGCCGCGAAATTGACGCTCTCGCCGAAGGTGTACCGGGTGATCGGCTGCGTCGCCTGCGGGATGCCGAGAAACTGGATCGGCACATTAAACGCTCCGACCGCGCCTGCCCCGGTTAGCACATAGGTGCTCGGGGTCAGGCCGGCGAGCGATTGCAGCGCCTGGCCGAAGATGTTGAAGCTCGGCAATTTCATCTGGATAGTATGACCGATGAAATTCGAGGGATAGCGGTAGCGGAACAGCGAGGGGTCGCTGGGGCCGAAGCGCGCGAAGTTCGCGCCGCTGCTGTGCGACCCGATGGCAGTGCCGTAGACCCCGCGCCGCAGATAGCTCAGGTTGTATTTGTAGGAAGCGGTCAGGGTCGCGGTCTCGTAGCTGACCAACTCGCCGTCGCAGTAGCATAGCGTCACAAAATTGTCGGCGTCATCTTGGGTGCCGGACAGCAGCTGGCCCTGGCTCTCGGTCAGGTCGACCGCCAGCGTGTCGGCGGTGTCGGGGTCGGCATGGCTCGGCAGGCTCGCGCTCAAGACGCCCTGGCGCGCGCCACGATAGAGCGTTCCGGCCATCGCATAGGTGTCGCCCTTGATCGACACCCAGATTTGGCAGCCTCCCCAATTTGCTGCGCCCGAGGCGATCAGCCAGATTTCGCGGCGTCCGTCTGACAAGAGCGCCGGCGGCTCGAAGATAATCGGCGAGCTGGTGTTGCCCGGATCGACCAGCGGGTTCGATGTCGGCGCGCCGGCGCTCGACTGTCGCGGATAGAGCGTTGCAGTGCCGACCCCGATCGGGGTGATCGTGCCAGTCATTCGCTAATGCCCGGTATCTCTTCGGCGGTGATGGTCAGCTCGCCATTATCGTCCTCGTCGATCTGGGTGATCCGCACCGCAGTGCCATTGAGCCCTAGCGTCGCGTCGGTCAAGAGCACGATATCCATCGGCTCCAGCAGAGAATAGCGCCAGCCGAGCTTGAATTTGTAGGTGTTGCGGACATAGGCCTTGCGCTGCAGCAGCAACTGCGCCGCGATCGTCGCGCTCGTCGGGTTGGTAAATCCGTGCGCCTGGATCGAAGGCTCGGTGCGCAACCCATGCTGGTCGATCAGGCCTTGGTCGAAGACCGGGATGATCTGCGGGTTATAGCTGTTGTTCAAATCCATGTATTCGATGCTGAGCCAGTTGGTCGCCTGCGCCGGGTCGCTGCGGGTCAGCATCACCGGGTCGCTGCTGCCGCCGAAATCGAGGAAATCAGCGTCGGTGAGGCTGTATTGCCAGGTCAGGTTCGGGGTCCAGCTGGCGCCGTTGGCGCTGAGCGCGACGTCGCCGTAGGGGATGATCTTGAACAGGCTGCCCGACCACACCACCGCCGCGACGGTCAGCTGGGCGATCTCCTCGAGCCAGCGCGCGCAGGGCTGTTGCCGGTCGAGGATCTGCGACATCGCGAACAGCCCCGCCTGGCAGTAAGCGCCGAAATCGGCGATCGATCCGGCGCTATCCAGATTGGCGGAAGGGAAGCCGGCGCCGTAGCGCGCATTAGTCAAGAGGTCGACGACGATTGAGGCCGGGTTGGCATCGCCGGGAAAGATCGATCCGACCGTCCCGACCTCGGCCCCGCCGATCTCGAACGAGATGTTCGGCAGGGCCGGAGTTGACCCCAGCTGCATCGGCGTTCCTGTAACGTAGCAGATACCGGAATAGCCGATGACCGGCGTGTTCGTGTCCGAACTGACGAAGACCGGATCGGCCGCCTGCCCATCATTGCCGGCATAGCCGTTGAGCCCGACCTTGTCGAAGCCGGCGACGCCGGCGTTCGACCATACCCGGTTGTGCCCGGAAAATCCGGCCGGCGCTCCCGCAAACGTCCCAGGGCCCTGGCACAGGCCAAATGCGACATTGACCGTGTAGGTCTTACTGGTCGAGCCCTTGGCGCCCTTGCCGCCCTTGCCGCCGCTCGACGCCGCGAAGGTGAAGCCCTCAATCAGATTCACTGAGACGCGGGTAGTGCCGTAGCAGATCGGCACCGGGCTGCCGGCCTGGCTGGTGTTGTAGCGCAATGAGCCGATCGCCGGCCCCTTGAACGCATTCGAGAAGGGCTGCGGGCCGCCGCCCTTGCCGCCGGGAAAATCGCCACCGTCAGGCATTCGCCGCCTCTTTGGACCGCCGCGAGCGTGGTGCGCCGACGGATCGCCAGAGCTCAGTCTTCCGGCGCGCCTCTGCCCAAAGCTTCATCCGCACGACTCCTCGGAGAAGGGCGTAAAAAACCGCACCTCGCGGCCCTTGAGCGGGTAGAGCGTCGCAGCGCCCCACACCACGCCGATCGCCCAGTAGGCATGGATCAGCCGGGGCCAGGCGGCGATGATCGCGCCATGCGAAAAGGTCCGGCCGAAACGGAACAGTGCGATGTCACCGGGAAGCGGGATCCTCTCGATCGGTCGCGCGTAGCGCAGCAGGCCTTCCATGTAGCGCTCGGCGTCGCGGTGCATGTGCCAGTCCGGCACATAGAAAGGCGGCTCGATGTGCGGGGCGATACCGGCGTGCTCGTACACCTCGGCCAGCAGCATCAGGCAATCGACCCCGGCGCCCTTGACCCGCGCGGCGTGGTGGAACGGCGTGCCGATCCAGGTCTGGGCTTCCTCGACCACCGCCCGCCGGAGCCGCTCGATCACCGCCAGCGCTCCCGCAGGCCATGGAGAGCCGCGAAGACCGCAACGATCAGCGCCAATATCAGGTAAGCGATCGCCGCGCAGAAATGCGAATCAAAGATCGCAGGCTCTGGCATCATCACGCCGCGTTTTCCGGCGGTGGGATGTAGGGGAAGCCGCCATACCGCGCCAAGTTGTTGAAGGTGCCGTTGCACGTCGCTGTCGTGTGATCGCAGCCCGGCAGGACGGTGAAGGTGTCGCCGATCGCTATAGCAAACAGGAACGATTTGAACAGGCCGATCTGCGAGCCGTTACCGAGGTTGGCGATCGTGCGGCTGTAGCCGGTATTGGCGCCGGTCGCGCCGGTGATCGTGCCCTGGCTGTAGATGGTCGGCACCGTCGCGGTGGCGTTGATCAATCCCTGCGTGGTGCCGGAAGCGGCGGTTACCGTGCCCTGCCCGTTCCCGGTCGAGACGCCAAGCGCGTTCTTGCCAGCGACCCGATCGTAGCCGCACATCGTATCGCCGAAAACATGGCCGCAGCTCGCCTTGTAGAGCCGCCGCGGCATCTGCTGGATCGCCAGCAAATTCATCAGCGATTTGACCTTCAGCGCGATCTTGCTACGACCCACGTCGCAATCGGCGACCTGGCCGTAGAACCACAACAGCGTGCCGAGGCTCGTGTCGAGCGCGCCGCCCGCCGGCTGCGGCGGCGCGAACAGCCTGTCCAATTCGACCGTCGCGCCGTCGAACAGCCCGAGCCGCACTCCGTCGGCAAATGGGAAGGTGCCGATCAGATCATTGATGCCGGCGATGATTTCGATGTCGAGCTCGGCCGCCTGGACTCCGATCTTGGTCGTGACCTTCGACCGGCCGAAGCGCGGCCCGAGCGTGAAAGTCTGCTGGCTGCCGTAATTGATGCTGCCGGTCGGGAAGCCGGCGGCCGGAATGGTCCGCGCGCTGTCGCCGCCGGAATAGCGCAATATCTCGCCGCCCACCAGCGCGAAGGTGAAAAGGTCGAACTGCACCACATTGAGATTGGCAACGCTGTTGAGATAGCTGGTCAGCGCCGCCGAGCAGGGTCTCATCGCAGCACCGATTGCAGCTTGACCTGCTTCAGCTGCCAGAGTTGATACATGAAGTTCTCGAATTCGGCGGTGTCGTCGGCAAACCGGACGCGGAAATAATAGGTGAAGTCTGCTGTGATCGCCTGACCGGTCGGCGGCGCCGTCGTGAAGGTGACGAGGCCGGTCGTCGCATCGACGGTGTAGCCCGAGGCCGATTGCAGGATGCCGTTGAAGTAAATCGCGCTGACGACGTTCGGCGCGACGATGGGCTCGCTGAAGCCGCCAAAGCCGCGCACCAGCTGAAAGATGGTCGCGACCGAATCGCCGGCGCCGATCGATTGCCCGGTGACGGTGTCGTCCGTCGGATCGTCGAACAGGAATGGCTGAAAGGCGCCCTGTTGCTGCAGAAAGAAGCCCGCCAGGGTGCGCAACTCGTCATAGCCGGCGCCGAGGCCGCCCGCGCCGCGCGTGTCATGCTTGTCGCGCAGCAGCGCATAGGTCAGGGTCCAGGTCCAGATCGGATAGGGTTGGTCGAGGACGCGCAACTCACGCCCAGCTATCGCCTTCTGGATGCGGGCGGCGAAGCGCGGCGCCTTCGTCACCGACCAGGCGAGGCCGGGAAGGGCGGGAAAGATCACAGTCACGGAGCCTCGTCAGATCGTGCGCGGGGTCAGCGCGTTCGCGCGCAGCATGTTGCGCACGACCCCGGGATTGCGCGCCATCAGCCCGGTGAACCAGCGCTCGACCGCCGGCCCGTCGGAGGGCCCATGAAAATGCAGGTGCATATCGCCGCCCGCGCCGCCCTGCGCGATCATGCTCTGAAGTCCTTCGCTGATCGGCGCCGGCAGCACCATTTCGCGCGAGTGCAATAGCGCTGGGGTCGCGCCGGCAAAATTCGGCAAGGCCCAGCCCTGCGCGGCCGAGGGCACGATGCCGCCTTTCGAGAACGCCAACAGACCGCCGAGCCAGCCAAACAAACCTCCGCCGCTGGCCGCAGCCCCTCCCGCCGCGGCGGCGCCAGCCCCGGCTACTGCCGCACCGCCACCCACCGCGACCGTGCCGGCGCCCATCGTGGCAGCGAGCGCCGTAAGGGCGGCCGTATTTGCGGTTACCGCCGTGGTGTTCGCCGCCTGCCCGCCGGTATCGAGCAGGTTGCTCAGCCCGAACTGCTTGCCAATCCAGCTTCCGACCGCATTGCCGAGCACGTCGCCGACACCCTGGCCGGCAGCGGGAGCGGCCAGCCCGAGCAGCGAGGCGAGCGGCCCGGCTGCGGCCCGCGACAGCGTGGTCTGGGCCATGCTGATAAACCCGCGCTCGACCGATTGCGCGACGGCAAGGGCGGCGGTCTGGAAATTCAGCGAGCCTTCTACGAGCCCGGTCATCGCCGACCGCCAGCCTGCGCCGATCTCGTCGAAGGCTTGCCGGTACGGTTGGGCGAACCGATCCGCCTCCCGGCGGGCGGCCTCGGCCAGGCGCCTCTGGTCCTGCGCGAGCTGAGCCGAGTAGCGCGCGCTCAATTCGACGAGATCGCTGTAGCTCGCCGATTTCTCGGCGAGGGTGGCGGCGTCGCTGGCGAGGACCGCTTCGAGCCGGGCGCGATCCTCGGCACTGCGCCGGGCGGTGTATTCGATGTCAAAGCCGAGCGCCTGGTGCAGCGAGATCGCGTGTTCGGCGACCATTCTCTGCATGTCCGCCCGGAACGCGGCGCCGGTATCGGCAAAGGCGGCCTTGAGCTGGGAGATCGGGGCGGTCGCGCCGCTGATCGCCTGCTTCAGCGAATTGAGAGCTGATAGCGCGCCGCCGATATCGGCGCCGAACCTGAGCTGCACCTCGTCGGCCAATGGTCACCTCAAATGAAAGCGGGGCGCCAGGCGCCCCGAAGAAGGCCTCCGCCACAGCGAAGGCTGGCAAATGCGTGCTGCGGCTACTGCAGTTCGATCGACGAAAAGTTCTTCCGCTTTGCCGCAGCCTGCGATTCCTTGGCCCCGCGCCATTCGAGCAGGTCGGTGTAGCCGAACGTGACGCCGCAATACGGCGCGCCGGACGCATGTGACAATTGCCGGTGCAACCCGGAAAAGCCACCTGAGAAATCCTGCCGTTCCGCCTTGATCCGGGGCTTTACCGAATTTTCGAAAAACCGATAGAGATCGAGCTTGCTGATCCCCGGGCAACGCCGGCCGAGCAGCCGCGAGACGATTTCATAGAGGGCGCTCTGATCATAGGCCTGCTCGGTGCGCGCATCGTTCAGACTTCGCCGCAGGTTCGATTCGACGCGCAGCACCGTATCGTCCGGCCGCAGATAGAGCAGGATCACGAATGAGTCTAGCTGTCCCGGAAGCTTCGCGTAGACCGTGACGAGCCCGCCGCCGATCGGCCTGCCGTTGACATCGGTGTCATGCCGATGCGCCATCGCGTTGGCGAGAAAATTCTCGTCGAGCGTCATCGTCGCTCTCAGCCAGCGGACGCACTCCTCGGCCAGGACGCCGAGACATCCCGGCCCGTCGGCCGGATTGGCGGTGATCGCTGGCGTCGGAAGGGCGCCGGCAGCCAATCCGAAAAGCAGCCCACACAGCCGGAGCCACCGCATCGCCGTCCCTCCGCGCCGATTTTCGGCGCAGAAATTATGCGCCTCGTCCGCCGCTCGACAATGGCGTTAGCCGATTGCCGAGCTCTGGTTGCGGCGTGCGATGGCGAACGCCCGGCCCCGGTTGCGGGCGCGCAGCGCGTCGAGATCGAGCGGCGGCGGCATGCCTGGATTGCCGCCGCGCGCCATCGCGAGCCCAGGCGGCGCGGCGGCGGCGATGTCCTCGATCGGCGGCGCTCCGGGTTGTGCCGGGCGGGGCATCCAGCCGAGCATGCGCGCGATCGTCTGCAGCATCAGATGCGCCGGCGGGTTCTCTTCCCAATAGCCAAAAATCTCCCCGGCCTCGGCAAGAGTCATGTCGTCGATGACCCGGTAGGCATAGCAGCAGCCGGTGGCGAGGGCGCCGTAAACGGCGCCGAACTGCTCCCCGGGATTTCTTCCGGGCTCGCCACCGGCCGGGCTTCCCCCGCGGGGTGCAGCCCGGCGATGCGCAGGATTGCCGCCACCGCCGCGTTGAGTTCCTCGATCGTCGCTTCGAGGTCGAGCACCGCATCAGAGGTGAGGTCGGGTTGTGCCGGCGCGAGTCCAGAAGTCACCACCTTGGCGGCGGCCTCGATCAATGCGCCGCCCGATTTGCCGGTCATCTCCTCGAGCGCATCGAGCAGGTGGCGTAATTGGCCGAGCTTCAGCGGGCGAATCTCGAAGCGCCGGCCGCCCAGGGTGACGATCTCGGTCATCGCATCTACTCGTTGACGCTCAACGTGCCGATCGCGCCGGTCGCGTCGGCGAAGGCGCTGAAGTCGAATTCCTGGATCTCGTAATCGTCGATTTTTGTCGGCAACGACAATTTCGAGGCGGTGCAGGCGTTCAACACCAGCGCCAAACCGGCCGGCGTGCTTTGCGTCGTCTTCGTTGTGTAGAACGTCGCCTTGAAGGTCGGCGTGTAGCCCATGAACTGGTTGGTCAGCACCAGCTTCTTGCCGGTGGTGAGCGTATAGAGGTAGCTGATCAGCGTTGACGCGCTCGCATCGGCGGCGGCGAAGGTGTAGATGCCGGTCGCCAGGTTGACCGAATACTGGCCGGCCGAGGAGGGCGTCGTGACCCGGGTGAAGCGGTTCCCGGCACTGGCGCCGGTGGCGTAAAACACGCCGAGATCGTCGACGTAATTGGCGGCGTTGGCGACCGTCACGGTGAAGGGAGTGCTGGCCGGCACGCTCGCCGACTCGTTCTCGGAAACGGTAAGCTGGCCCGTCGCCGGGGTCTGCCCGAAGAACAGATCGCCGTAGATCGCGCCGAAAATGCGGGCGAATTTGGCCTTACCGTTGATCTTGCCCTGGCCGCGCGCGATATCGACCGGGAACTGGAACTGGCCCCACAATTCCTTGGTCGTCCAATCCCAATCGATCTGCACGTCCTGGAGAATGCCGAACTGGTCGGGGCCGATGCCCGAGCCGGTCACGTCCGTGCGGTTGCCCCACAGCGCGCCGGCGCCGAATGCGAGCTGCATGTCAGAGGCCTCCCCCTACGAGATTGACGAGCCGCCGCTTCAGCTCTTCCTTGGCGGCGAAAGCGTGGTTCCAGGCCTGCGTCACTTGAGCCACCGGCGATCCGGGGAAATGATCGGCCCACCAGCGCTCGACGATATCATCGGCCGGTTCGGGTTGAGCCGTTGGGTCGGGCGACGGCCCCGCGACGCCGGAGGCAGCGGTCTCTTCCATGGGTCAGCTCCTGCTAAAGGCAGAGGATTTCAACGGGGATGATCGCGACCGCCTGGTCGCGCAGCAGCCCTTCATCGATTTCGATTTTGCCGGCGATGTAGGCGTGCTGGACCATTGCCGGCAGGCCAAGGTTCTGCACGCCGGTCGCCGCCAGCGGCGCGAACGCTGCCTCGACGCTATCGATCAGCGGGTTGAGGACCGTCGCCGGCGCGACATAGGGGTTACTCGCATGCGCGTAGAGGTAGAGATCGACGATCAGCGTCCACACCGTCGGCGCGCCGAGCGCTTTCACGGTTGCGACCTCGGTCTTCTGGCGCATGAACAGCGCCGGCTGCTCGGCCGCGGTCAGCCCGCTCCAGTGACGCAGCCGTCGCGCCGTGGTGACGAAATTGGCCGCGCCGGCGACCTGCGCGAACAGCGCGGCATAGATCGTCTCGCGCCCGATCATAACGCGGCCGCGACCAGCGCAGGATCGGTCGCGGTGGCGGCAAGGCGGCGGGCAAAGCCCGAAACCGGCGCAAGCGCGCGGTATTGCGACAGCAGCAGCTTCACGTCGTCGCTCATGTCCTGCTGGGAGTAGGTGACGGTTTCGCCGCCGCCCAGGGCCCGCGAGACCTCGCCGATCCGGGTGCGCTCGCGATAGCGCTGAGACACCAGTTCGATGACAGCCTGTGCGATGTCGGGCGGAGTGACCGGGTAGCCCGCGGTGTAGGTGACGAGCACGTTCTGCGCGCGCCGGGTGAAGACATAGCCGCGCAAGGCCAGTTCGGTCGGGCTGAACAC
>JBGPTQ010000004.1:0-15554 GCA_041490725.1 Allostellaceae bacterium
CGTCGGTGACATCGATCGCGGCGCTGTCGACGATCGCACCGGATGCCCGGCAGACCGCCGCCGTCGCGGCGAGGCGCTCAGGGTTGCGGCCGATCAGCCCGAGCGCGGTCTGCGGCCCGGCATAGGCAGCGGCCAGCGCGGCCCCCAGCCCGCTCGACGCCCCGGTGATCACCACGACCCGGTAAGGTGCTCGCATCAGTGGCGCAGCCGCTCTCTCAGCCCGCGCGCCGGGCCTGAGCCGGGGATCGGCAACAGCGCGCGCAGTTCGCCGAGCCGCCGCGCCATGATGCCCTGCAGCCGGCGCGCCCGCACCAGAAGCCCCGGCCGCCACAATTCCGGATGGTCGAGGCGCTCGATGACCACCTCGGGCCCGCACGGCAGGCGGGTCAGCGGATCGAGATAGCGGGGATAGAGAATGAGGACGCCGGCCACCAGCTCGTCCAGCGTCAGCCGGCGGGCGCGACCCTGCGGCAGCTGGTCGATGGTCAGCCCCCAGCCGGCGTAGAACGGCCGGCCATAGACGACGACGCGGCGCCCGCGCAACAGGGCCTCGAAGCCGGCGAGCGAGGTCATCGTATGCAGCTCGTCGACGAGGGCGAGCAACGCCGCGGTAGACGCATCGCGCACGACCATATCGGCAAAGCGCCGCGCCTCAGCCTCGGGAACCGCGCCTGTGCGGTGCCCGGCCATGACGTCGGGGTGCGGCTTATAGAGGATGAACGCATCCGGGTTTGCCGAGCGCACCTCCCTCAAGAGATCGAGGTTGGTGCGGATTTCGCCACCGCCGAACTGGATCGACAGATCGTCCTCGACCTGGCCCGGCACCAAAATCGCTCGCCTGCCGGACGGCACCGCGATGCCCGGGCCGCGATCGGCGAGATTGTATTTGGTGATGCCGCGCGCCACGAGCTGCGCGGCGAGGCGCTGCGCCCGCGCGACCAGCGCCGGCCCGAACTCCGCCTCACGCAGCAGGATCTCCAGGTCGCTGCGGACCCGCGGGTCGTAATACATGCCGCGTGCGTCGAAGACCAGCGAGGCCGGCGGCAGGAAATCGGAGCCGAGACCGACCGATCGGATGAACCCGTCCTCGACCCGGATCAGCTTCACGCCCTCTTGCGCCGCCGCCGCGGCGATCCCGTCGGGCAGGCGCGATGCCCAGCCCGCGATGGCGCGCGGCGGCGCCTCCGATTCGCGCAGCACCGCGGCAACGGCGCCGGAAGCGGTACGGCGGAACACCGGGACGCCGGCGGAGGAGCGGACGAAATCGGCAATGCGCCGGCGCTTCCAGAACGACATCCCGACGCAGACCGCGATGCGGCGATTGGCCTCGTCCAGCTTGCGCCAGTCGGCGAGGATGGCGAGCACTTCGTCGAATGTCGCCCTGATGTTGCGGAACGGGTCGCGATAGCGTGTCGCGAGGAGACAGGCGCCGGCGAAAATCTCGTCGACATTCCGCCGGAAGGCGCGCTGCGGTACCCCGGCCTCATCGTCGGTCGCGCCCCAGCCGGTGTAGAAGTCTGGGCCAAACGCCGCTACCGGAACCCCGGCAATGAGGGCGAGAAAGCCAACTTCGCCGCCGGCGCTATAGACCCGCGCGGCGCGGTCGAGCAGAGCCCAAGGATCGAGAGGGCGGCCAATGATTGCCGCGCCGCGCGCCGCCGCCGCGGCAAGGTTTCGTTGCAGCGGATCGCCGATCACGCCGGGTGCCAGAATCACGACCCGGTCCGCCGGATTCTCAGCCAGCGCGGTATCGAGCATCGCGGCCAGATTGGCCGCGCCCGCCAGGGCGTCGGTATCGGCGACCGCCGGCTCGGCGAGGGCGACGATGGCATAACCCCCGCCCGCCGGCAGCGCGCCGGCCCCGCCGCTGTGCCACCAATTGCCGCCGATTCGCGCGGTTGCGAGCGCCCGGCGTGCTGCTGCCGCCTGCGCCAGCAGTGGCGCGGTCTCCCATCCGCGATTCTCAAGGACACGGCTGGGGCTGACGATTTCAGGGGGTGAGCCCGGCCCGGAAATTTCGAGCGCCAGCGCGCTCAGACCGGGTGGCCTGGTGCGCCCGCGCATCGGTGCCCGCAACAGCCCTTCCGCCAGCAGGGCAAACGGCACACCGGCGGAAGCTGCCCGCGCGCGCAGCCGGGCCGTCCCGCGCGCACCGGCCCAGGCGACGATCGCGCTCGCCCCGGGCGTCACGAGTTCCGGAAACAGCGCGGCCATCGCGCCGGCGGCAGGCGGGCAGAACATGTTTTCGGACTGACGGAAGCCGCGCATAGGCGGAGGGTATCGTCGGCTCGCATGCTGTCCACGAAAATCGCGCTTGGCGCTTGACAGGCGGTTGGCGAGGCGACAAGTGGCGCACCATGATCGACCAAGCCGTCATCCTGTGCGACGGGCGCGGCACCCGGCTCGGGGCGCTAACCACCGAACTGCCGAAGCCGCTGCTGACGGTCGACGACGCGCCGTTTCTCGACCTCTTGCTGTTCGAGCTCGGCCGCCACGGCATCCGGCGCATCCTGCTGCTTGCCGGGTTTGCCGCCGCCCGGATCGCTGAGTATGCGGCGACGACCCCGCTCAAGCCGCGCTTTGGCCTCACAGTCGAGGTCGCGGTCGACCCCGAGCCGGCCGGTACCGGCGGGGCGCTGTGGCACGCCCGTCACCGGCTCGACGATTCGTTTGTCCTGCTCAACGGCGATTCCTGGTTCGACATCAACCTCTTGGACCTCGCTGCGCGGTTGGCGCAGGACCCTACGGCGTTGGGCGCCCTCGCCTTGCGGCGGCTCCCCGACGCGGCGCGATATGGCGCGGTGAGCCTCGCCGGCGACCGAATCGTCGCGTTTGCCGAGCGGCCGCCCGGCGGCGGATCCGGGCTCGTCAGCGGGGGGATCTACGCCCTGCGCCGCGCCGCTGTCGACGGGCTGGGACCGCTTGCGTCGCTCGAGGCCGAGATGTTCCCTGGCCTGGCACAAGCCGGCCGCCTGCGCGGCGTTGTCTTCGATCGCTATTTCGTCGATATCGGCGTGCCCGAGGATCTGGCACGCGCCCGGCAGGAGATCCCGCACCGGCGGCGCCGGCCAGCGGCGTTTCTCGACCGCGACGGCGTGCTCAACCGCGACGACGGCTATATCGGCTCGGTGGAGCGGTTTCGCTGGATCCAGGGCGCCCGGGCGGCGGTCAAGGCGCTCAACGATGCCGGGCTGTTCGTCTTCATCGTGACCAATCAGGCCGGCGTCGCGCGCGGGCTGTACGGCGAGGCGGAAATTCATCGGGTGCATGCTCACCTCGCGGGCGAGCTTGCCGTTGCGGGCGCTCACATCGATGATATCCGCTATTGCCCGTTCCACCCTGACGGGATCGTCGCCGCCTACCGGGGAGCCAGCGATTGGCGCAAGCCCGCCCCGGGCATGATCCTCGACCTGCTGCGCTCTTGGCCGGTCGACAGCTCCGCCAGCTTCCTGGTCGGCGACAAGGACAGCGACCTCGCCGCCGCCGCCGCCGCCGGGATCAGGGGACACCTCTTCCCGGGAGGCGACCTCGCCGCCTTCACCGCCCGCCTGCTGCAGAAGACGGCGCACCGGCCCGGCGACCCTGGTTCTTCGCTTTCCGGTTCAACTTCGATCGTGCCGGGGCTATAATTGGCGATTGGTGCCGCGGATTGCGGGGCGGGGCGCCTTTTTTCGGTCACGATTTTTTGATCGTTTCCCTGTCAGGTAAGCTCGGAATCCGTGATGGTCGACTTCGTTAGCCGTGCCCGTGCCGTGTTTGATGCTGCCGTTGTCGGCGGCGCGCCGCCGCGCTATGCCGCAAAAATCGGCGCGTTCTTCGGCTCCCTGAATATCTGGTTCTGGGCGCTTGTCGGCCTGCCCACGCTGATCGCCGGGGTCTACTATTTCGCGCTTGCCTCCGACCTCTATCTGTCCGAGGTCAAGTTCGTCGTCCACGGCCCCCCGAAGGGCCCCTCGAGCGCAATCAGCGCGATGCTGTCAAGCGCGGGCGCCTCGGCGGTTTCCGACGATACGTTTGCGGTGCACGAATACTTGATGTCGCGCGACGTGGTACGGCGGCTCGAGCGGGAAGACGATCTGCGCAGCCTGCTCGGCCGACCGGAGGGGGATCTGATCAGCCGCTTTCCCGGGGTTTGGTTTTGGCGCAAGGATTTCGAGGCGCTCTACAAGGCCTATTCGCGTTTCATCACGGTCGAGGTCGACAGCGGGAGCGGGGTCAGCACGCTGCAGGTCAAGGCATATCGGCCCGAAGACGCGCAGCGGATGGCCCGCGCACTGCTCACCTTTAGCGAACAGCTGGTCAATGCGCTCAACGACCGCGCCCGTCACGACGCGCTCGCGGTCTTTCAGCGCGAGGTGGACCTCACAGAACAGAACATCGCCACGATCCAGAGCCAGCTGACCACCTATCGGGTCAAAGAGAAGATGCTCGATCCGAAGAGCGCCTCGGCCGGCCCGATCTCCCTCTTGACGCAGATGAACTCACAATTGGCCAATGCCAAGTCGCAGCTCGCCGAAGTTCTCAAAAACTCCCCGAACAGCCCGCAGATCCCGCTGAACCGGACGCGGATCGCCTCGCTCGAAAAGCTGATCGCGGAAGAACGCGCCAAGATCACCGGCGACACCGATTCGGTCGCCACCGCGCTGACCGAATACGAACGTCTCGACATCCGGCGTCTGCTGGCCGAAAAAACCTTGATGTCGGCGTTCACCTCGCTCGAAGCCGCGCGCCTCGAAGCGCAACGTCAGCAGCTTTTTATCGAGACGATCGCGCAACCCAATCTCTCGGATTACCCGCTCTACCCGAAGCGGCTCGCCTCCTTCGCAACCGTAACCGCGACTTGTCTGTTGGTCTACGGGATCGCTTGGCTGCTGGTTTCCGGCGTGCGCGAACACGCCTCGGCCTAAGCAGGCGATTGGGGGATGATCTACACCGAAATCCGCGTGTTCGGGAACGCGCTCGTGGTCCAGAAACGGGTCCTTGGTGCGCTGTTCATGCGCGAGTTCGTCACCCGCTGGGGCCGCAGAAATCTAGGCTTTGCCTGGCTATTCGCCGAACCGCTGCTGTTCGCGCTGCCCGTCATCGCCATGTGGTCGATGATCCGCTCACCCTTCGAGCACGGCCTGCCGATGATCGCGTTTGTGTGGAGCGGTTATCTGCCGCTCCTGATATTCCGGCATGTCACCGGTCACGCCTTGTACACGGTCAAAATGAATGCCGGCATGCTCTACCACCGGCAGGTGACGCCGCTCGACATTTTCATCGGCCGCCAGGGTCTCGAGCTGATGGGGAATATCGCGGCCTGCGCGCTGTCGTTCCTTCTCTTCTATGCCATGGGGCTGATCGATTGGCCGCACGACTACGCCCTGTTCCTCACCGGCATTTTTTATATGAGCTGGTGGTCCATCGCCGTTGCCCTGAATGTCGCCGCGCTGTCGGAGCGGAGCGAGCTCGTCGAGCACATCTGGATGCCGATCTCCTATATGTATTTGGCGGTTTGCGGCTTCATGTTTCTGGCCGAATGGCTGCCCCCGGCGCTGCGGCGGGTGGCCTTGACCATCGACCCGCCGCTCCACGCCTATGAGATGATCCGCGGCGGCCTTTTCGGGAACCGCATCCAAACCTTCTACGATATTCCCTATCTGAGCTGGATTCTCGCGATTGTGACGCTGATCGGGCTGTGGCTGATGCGGGATGTGCGCAAGCACATCATCCTCGAATGATCACCGTTACCGGCGTCAGCAAGGACTATCACTCGGAAACGCGGCACACCTATCACCGGGTTCTGAGCAATGTCTCGTTTGCGATCAGTCCCGGCGAAAAAATCGCCGTGCTCGGGCGCAATGGTGCCGGTAAGTCGACCTTGATCCGCCTGATCGGCGGCGCCGAATTGCCGACCATCGGCAGCATCGAGCGGACCATGTCGGTCTCGTGGCCGGTCGGACTGACCGGCGGAGTGGGCGGCAGCATGACCGGGAATGACAACATCCGCTTGATCTGCCGAATTTATGATAAGCCATTCAAGATGATGCGCGATTATGTCGAGGATTTCGCCGAATTGGGCAAATACCTGGCTGAGCCGGTCGTAACTTACTCGACGGGGATGCGGGCGCGCCTTAATTTTGCGTTGTCAATCGCCATCGATTTTGATTGCTACCTGATCGACGAGATCATCGCGGTGGGAGACCAGCGCTTTCAGCGCCGATCGCACGAAGAGCTGTTCGAAAAACGCGCCGATCGCAGCCTGATCCTCGCTTCCCACGAGCCGCGCATCGTCAAGGATTATTGTTCCCGGGCGCTCGTCCTGCATCGCGGCCGCGGCAAGATGTTCGACGACCTCGATCTGGCGTTCGATATCTACCACGACCTATAGTATAGCCTCAACCGCCGGGCCGGTTTGCCGCCTCACTCGTCGGCCGACACCAGCGCGGCGGGGGGTGCATCGGCCGCCGAAGCCGCTGGCACGAGAGTGGCCCCGACCACCGCGATTGCGCCGTCGAAGGCGGCGCGCACCGAGCTGACCCGAATGTTGATGGGGTGTTCGGTCGAATCGCCGAGCGCGAAGTCGATCGCGACCGCGGCGCTGCCCTCCTGTTGCGGCCTGATCGTTCCGGAGGCCAGCGAACGGTCCGTGCAAATTTCCACGAGAAACTCGTGCTCGGCGGCTTCGCGCGAAAACAGCATGGTCAGGGACACCGACCAGGCACCCGGGGGCAGCATGATGTAGGGCCCGCACAGCAGGCAGCGTGCCCGGCCGGTGATATCGATGGGGCCGGTGGCCCGTTGGTTCGGCTGGTCGCCGAGAAAAAACAGCTCGCGAGCCCAGGTGATCGGCAACAGATGCCCATCGGGGGCATCGCCGAGATAGGGGCCGATTGCGCCGAGCGCCATCTCTCGTGCCGCCGCGGGAAGGCTGTTCCACCAATGCCCGGCGCCGTCTTGTCCCGCAGCGAAGCCGGTGGGCTCCAGATCGCGAACGATCTCGGCGATATCGTCTTCGCCGAGTGTTAGCTCAAAATGCCTTGCTATCGCGGCGGCGGTTGCGAGCCCGTCGCGATCGGCGGATATAACAAGCGCCCCGGGTGCGGAGAGATAGCCCATCACGGCGGCGCAACTGCTCGCGATCGCTTGTATCGCGTCGGGAAGCTTGGCTTGCTGTTCCTGAGCGACTTCGGCACAGGCGATGCGAGGGTCATCAGTCGCAACAACAAAGCTCCGGCCGGCTTCGACGAGCGCGGCGCGAAGCCGGCCGCCCGGCTGCCGCGACGACACCACGGCCTGCGAGGCGCCGGTTGCGATCACGTTCAGCGCAATCTGTTCGAGCGTGTCGCCACGGATCAGTTCAGTGGGCCCAAGCGCGCGCCGGGCAAGCTCAACGGTGACGGCGTCACACCATTCGGCAAACGCGCTCTGCAACCCAATCACGAAGAGCAGCATCTATCCGGCCCGGCCAATCCCGATCAGATCTCAAGGACAAGGGTAAAATCATTGCCTGCCGCGGTCATCATTTCGGCGCGGCGGATGCTCAACGGCCGCAGCACCACATGCCCGAAAGCTAGCTGACCCCGGGCATCCTCGCTCGCCACCGTGACCCGGACCTCCACTCCTTTGCCGCTCGGTTCGCCCAACGAGAAGGTCAGATCCGCGTTATAGACTCCCGGGCCATCAGGCTGGAAGGTGGTGGAAGCGAGTTGGGTGTCCGCATAGACGTCCACAACGAAGGTATAGCCGGCGGCCTCCGGGGAAAATCCCAGGACAATCTGTGCCGTCCATGACCCGCGGGGCAGCTGGATATAGGGCCCGTAGATCAAGATCCGGCTGCCGCCGGCGACATCGATGGGCTCGTTCGGGCTTCTGCCGGCGTCAACCGCGAGGTAGAAGAGATCGCGCGTCCAGATGATCTGGTCGAGACGGCCATCGAAAAAAAGGTCGCGGTAACCGAGGAGAGCGCCATCAAACATCTTCCGGGTAGCTGCGGGCAGCTGTGCTGCCAGCTCCTCCGCCCCGGGCGGCGATGCCCAGGCGCCAGGCGCGGCCAATTCGTTTACGATCGCCTCGACCGCGCCGGGCTCAACAGCAATCCCGAAATGCGCGGCGATCGCCGACACTGCGGCGGCTGGATCGATCCTGGCACGATCGGCATGAAGCGTGAGTGCTCCCGGCAATCCGTAATATTGCATCACCAACGGGCAGCTATTGGCGACGGCGCGCACGACCATTTTCGGATCCGCGCCGGTTTCGGCGAGAATATCGGCAGCTGCGTTGCGCGTATCGTCGAGCACCACAACAAAGCGCGCGGTCCTTTCAGCGAGGGCCTTACGCAGCGTTTCGTCGGGCTGTCTTGCGCCGATCACGAGGTGCTTGGCGCTATTCCCGATCAGGACGCGCGCAAGCTCGTCGAGAGTGGAGGAGATGCCCTGATAGCCGAACATATCGGTAAGCGGCGGCCACGTCCGGGAGACGACCTCCCCACCCGCACCGGCCGCGAGCCGCGCCATCACAGCATCGCACCATTCCGCGAAGTGGCCGGGAAGACCCATCGAGAATAGGATCACACGCGCACCGAGGCATATTCCGGTGCGTCGACGTCTAGCGCCGCCCGACGCGGATTTCGAGCGTCAGGACCTGAACCGGGCGGAAACCGGGTGGCGTCTGCTTTCACTTTCCCATTGCCTCGTGGCCTGTTCGGGGAGGAAATCCGTGCCGCCGGTGGATTTCGCCGGGCGGTCGGGCTTCGCAAAATATGGTAGCCTGCGCGAGATAGCTAGGGCTCGGAAGGGAACAACCGAATCGGGTCTGCGCATCGCCACCGCGCGCCGCCTCGGGTTTTACCCTCTCGATCGGCGCGGTTATTTCCTTACGAATCCCTCGTCCAGGAGTTCGTCGATGAACTGGTCGGCAGTCGCCGCTGGCATTATCGGCCGGGTTGGAAGGCGGTTGCAGCGTCGGGACGGGCTCTCTCCGGAACGCGTGGCGACTGCTCTTTACCGGGGCATCCTTGAGCGGGAGCCCGATCTCCCCGGGCTCGCCCAGGCGGCCGGCATTCTGCGATCGGACAAGGTGCTGGAACAGGTCATCCGAACCTTCATCGGCTCGCCAGAGTTTCACTCGCGTTTTTTGCAGGCGCTGGTGCCCCCGGTACCGCTCCCCGACCTGACCGCGACGATGCCGGATCGCTACGAGATCCAGCAAGTAAATGGGATGCCGATGAGGGTGTATGTCGCCCGCGACGATCCCGACATGACCCTGATGGCCTCCCTGATCGAGAAGCATCATTTTTACGATCGGTTCGGGGTATGGACGCCGGTCATCGATATTGACAAGCAGATCACCGCCGCGATCGTCCGCGGCCTGGGGGCCCGCAGCTGCTTCGAGTTGGGTTGCTTCACCGGCCCTGTGATGAGCCTCTTGGCCGATGCGGGTATCGCCGTTCTCGGGGCGGAGGTAAGCCATCTCGCTTTTGCCTTTGCCTATCCCAACATCCGCGATGCGATGATCTATGGCGATCTTGTCGCGGCGGAGGTCGACCGCACCTTCGATGTCGTTCTGGGTATGGATGTGCTCGAGCATATAAATCCCTTGCGGCTTGACGCCTACATCCAAAAGATCTTGTCGCTCCTCGGTGCTGACGGGTACGTCTATTTGAACTCGCCGATGTGGGGCGAGGATCACACCTTTGGAACTTTTGAGGCGCCGTATCTCGCGGAATGGCACGCGATCGGCGATAATTCCTATTGGCGGCACTGGCCGTGCGATGGCGGCGGCTGGCCGCTGCATGGGCACCTCGTCTGGGCCAGCCCGGGGTGGTGGGAGCGGAAGTTCGAGCAACACGGGCTCATCCGCGACACCGTGATCGAACGGGCGATCCATCCGCGCCTCAGCGGCTTTTTCGAGCAAGCAGTCGGGCGTCGTTGCCTTTTCGTGTTGCGCCGTTCCGACAACTCGAAGTCGTCTGCGGCGGTTGCTGCGGGGGTCGATGCGGCGCTGGCCGGCCTGCCGGAGATTCCGCAGCGCCCCCCTCGCTGACCTCGAAGAGCGGCGGGCTGCTTCGGTCGGCGTGCCGTGCGCCGACCACTCACCGGATGAGCTCGGTTCGGACCGCTAAGCGTTATCAAATCTATTTTTTGCCATTCAGGTTTTCTCAAATGTGAACACTTGCGAAGTCCAGGGATCCCCCGCCGAATCGTCCTCACGCACTTCGAGCAAGGTACAATCGGCACGGCGCGCGATGGCGAGAATGGCCGGTTGCGGCAGCGCGTGCATTTCGAACGGCCCGAACGTGTCACGAATTCGGCGATATTCGTCGAGCTTGAAGCGGTAGCCCTCAAGGTAGACCGGCACCTGGAACACTGCGAGGCCTTGCGGACGAAGCATCGCGAACGCCCGATCGAGGATCGCAGCGATCAGCGGCGGGCTGTTGTGCTGCAGCACCAATCGGTTGAACCAAAGATCGTATGGCTCGGACATTCCGAAATCGGTCGCCGTCGCCTGCCTTAGTTCCACA
This sequence comes from Allostellaceae bacterium, assembly GCA_041490725.1. Lineage (GTDB taxonomy): Bacteria > Pseudomonadota > Alphaproteobacteria > ATCC43930 > CGMCC-115725 > DATARH01. Next base: position 10,505 of record JBGPTQ010000004.1, read on the forward strand.
TTGGCGATGCCGCGTGCGTCGAGCGCCTGTTGCGCGAGCGCGAGGTGGTGGCTGGAGATGTCGCAGGCAACCACCCGCTTGAATTTTTTGCATAAATGGCTAGTGACGCGGCCCAAGCCGCAACCAAACTCGAACAATACATCGAACTGCGCGGGCTCGCGACCGACCCGCGCCAGCGTGGCGAGCAGCATCCGCAGATCGTAGGCGCCGCCGTCATAAAAGGCTTGCTGCTGCTCCGTCGTAAGGTTTTCCGGCAAGAATTCCGGTCCGGCGAGCACCGACCAATGCGGGCGTTCCTTGCCGAGGCGCTCCCAGGTTTGCGCCACCCACGCCAGCAACCCTTCCATGGTTGCAGCGTCGACCTGCCACTCGACGTCCAGCGGCGCAGCATGAGGGTGCATCATGTGCGCCCCGGCCGAACCTCGCGCCTTGAATTCCGCACTGGCGATGAAGGCACGCACCAAGGCTTCCGTTGATTCGAACAGGGTTGCGGTGGTGATCGCATCCTCGCTCTCCGGTTCGCGTCCCAGGATTAGGCGATAAGCCCAGATTGCCACGTCGCGCGGTAGGGTGCCGGGCGGCCCGTCGCGTCGAAGTCTCCGGTAGAGCGACTTCGCCGGGCGATACAGCATGTCGGATTTGATCAATTTCGACTCGCTTTGGTCAATCGAACGGATGGCCGACCAGTCCCAGCATCGCCCAGGGTTGCGATTCCGAATTGGTCTCCCCCGAAGGGACCGAGCAGCGGATCTCGACGCCATCCTCATGCTCGGTGACCGATCGCTCAAGCTGGCGGCGGATGACGATCTCAAGCAGCTCCATCCGGTCCCGGTGGCGTGCCGCCACGGCCTGGAACGCCGGATCCTCGGCATTACGCAGCGCCATGAAAAACCGTAATGTCAACCCAGCCTTGTAGTTCCAGAAGGCATTCTCGGTGACGCGGGTGCCGTGCTCATCGACCATCAGCGCCGAGATGGTATCGACCAACCCGCCGCCGAAGCGGCAGGTCTCAAGGCCATAGCTGGTAAGACCGCGGTCGATCGTCGCCGCCAACCGGGGATTGGCGACATAGCGGGCCGCTTGCGTCAGCGCCAGCAGCACCCCGCTGTGGCAGTCGACATAAGCCGCACGAGGGCTGTCCTTTCTCATCAGGAAAGACGAGGCGGGCGTCCCGGTGCCATCGTCGAACCGCATCTCGAAATCGAGCAGCACATCGCACAGCCGTTCCAGCTGGCGGCGATAATCATCGGAGCCGGTCGCCCGATACATCGTCGTAACACCGAGAATGACGAAAGCAAGCTCGCGGGAAAAGATCACATTCGGTTGTCGTTCGTGCTGGTCGACGTAAAGCGCGAAATAATGGTTCAAAGTTTCATCGAATGTCGACCGCAGCTCATTGGGCAGCAATGGCGGATCGAGCAGGCCAGGCTGGGAGCTGGCAACGGCAAAACATTTGGCAAATGCATTGATTGTGGCGCCGTAATCGTAGGAAATGCTGAAGTCGTAGGCCGCCTGCTGAGCCCCCTTTGCTGCGGATGCATCTCTCATCAAGGCCGCGTAATCGGCGATGCGGTTGTAAAAACCGCCGGCGGTGATCAGCTTGTGCTCGGCGGCGACAAGCCGCGCTCCGCGATGCGCACCGGGAAATTCGTAGCGCGCGATGACGCGGTCGAGCCGCCCTTGCAGTTCCACCACGGTTTCGATCCCGGCCAGCCGTTGCGGCCCGCGCGGGACCGAATGGACGGCGAGCGAATCCCCCGAGATGTGGGCTTGCCGGATCGCGTAGTAGGCGCTGCCGGCTGCATCGTGCAACCGAACCGACGGCGTCCCCGCGGCAAACAGCGGCGCGGCATTCGTGGTCGTATCGGTGATGACATTGTTGAAGAAGCAGTGACCGAGGCCACCGTGGCCGATCGTCAAAACGACGTCGCTGACCTCGATGCCGGGCTCAAGATCCAGCGCCACCTCGACCTCGAAGAGCATGGACCTCGCGTCGAACGTATAGGTGTAGGCAATCTCGCCGACGCGGCGGCGCTGCCAAGCCGAGCTGAAATGCAGCTCGGCCGAATGCCGAAGCCGTAGCAAGGGGCCGTCCTGCTCGGCACGCGTGTTGCCGCCATCGGTCCTTACCGGCTGCTTGAAGCGGCGGCCGCGATAGGTGAACTCGACATAGTTGCCGTCCAACATCAGGTTGTCGGCGTCGCGTTCATCGTGAAAACGGACGCCGGCGACGACAGCGCCTTGCGCGAGATCGTATCTGAGCCGCATCAGCGAATGGCGATAGGTGGTGACGCTGCCCTCGGTTCCGAGCAGATCCAGACGCGGCGCGCTGACGCGGCGGAAGATGAACGGTCCGTGACACATCGATCGCACGAAGCGAAGGATTTCGGCGGTTTCACGCGGGAACCGCCGCCAAACCTCCGGCCGCGACATTAATTCCAGGACTTTCGCGTTATCGTCATTCCAAAACCAGTTGTCGTCGTCCTGGTTCTCGCTCTCCGCAACCGCGAAGTATCGCGAGCCCGCCGTGACATCAATCCCGCGATACAGATGACGCACAAGAAATTCGGCAGCCCGGACGGCGTCTGTCGGCAATTTGGGCATTTTTTTCGGAAGACGAGGGAAACGGAGGCGGACTATACACGGCGTCGTTTCGCTGGCAAGCGCGCGGCCGCGGCCAGAGCTCACGGCCCGGCGGGGCATTTGCGGCGGACCGCACCCCGCCCGGCCCAACCCAAGAGCGCGGCGCCAGCACGCTTGAATTCGTCCGGCGAGGACGCTAGACCCTACGGGAAAATCGCGCCCGCGGAACGCTGATCCGCGGCCGTATCCGGTGGGTATTAAGCGCGGCGATGAAAATATTGGTGACCGGCGGCGCCGGGTTTATCGGCTCGGCGGTGTGCCGGTTGTTTGTCGGCGAATTGGGCGCGGCGGTGCTCAATGTCGACAAGTTGACCTATGCCGCCAACCTCGCCTCATTGAAGGCGATCGAGAAAGACCCGCGCTATACGTTTCGCCGGGCCGATATCGGCGACCGCCCGGCGATCGCCGCGATCTTGGCCTCCTTCGCCCCCGACGCGATCCTCCATCTCGCCGCGGAATCGCATGTCGACCGGTCGATCGACGGTCCCGGCGAATTCATCAAGACCAATATCGCGGGCACCTACGCGCTCTTGGAGGCGGCGCGCGAATACTGGCGCTCGCTGCCGGCCGAACGGGGCGACCGCTTTCGCTTTCACCACGTCTCGACCGATGAGGTGTTCGGCTCGCTCGGGCCTGATGGCAAGTTCAGCGAAACCAGCCGCTACCAGCCCAATTCGCCCTATGCCGCCTCGAAGGCGGCGGCGGACCATTTGGTGCGGGCGTGGCACGAGACCTTCGGGCTGCCGACCGTGATGAGCAACTGCTCGAACAATTACGGCGCCTATCATTTCCCGGAAAAGCTGATCCCGCTCGCGATCCTCAAGGCGCTGGCGGGCGAGCCGGTCCCGGTCTACGGCAAGGGCGACAATATTCGCGACTGGCTCTATGTCGAGGATCATGCCCGCGCCCTCCATGCCGTCCTGACCGGCGGGCATCCGGGCGACAGCTACAACATCGGCGGCGAGGGCGAGCGCACCAACCTCCAAGTCGTCACCGCGATCTGCGACCTGCTCGACGAGCTTTTGCCGGGCTCGCCGCATCGGCCGCACGCGCGCCTGATCAGCTTTGTCGCCGACCGGCCCGGCCACGACCAGCGCTATGCGATGGATGCGAACAAGATCCAACGCGAACTCGGCTGGCAGCCGCGCGAGAGCTTCGAGACGGGACTGCGCAAGACCGTCGCCTGGTATCTCGACAACCGCTGGTGGTGGGAGCCGATCTGGTCGGAACGCTACCGTGGCGACCGGCTCGGCACCGGCAGCAGAGCCGAAGTGGCGGTGTGAGCGGCCATTCATATGGTTCAACAACAGATCGTCACCCCCGCCCCCACCCTTCCCTCCCCCGCGAGCGGGGGAGGGTTAGGGAGGGGGAAAGCCGGGGTCCAGGGGCAAGCGACGGACCCTGGGATCCTGGATTCCCGCTTTCGCGGGAATAACGGTGAATGGGAAGCGGCATGCCAATGAAGGGGATCGTTCTGGCCGGCGGGTCGGGCACGCGGCTCTACCCGGTGACGCTCGTCATCAGCAAGCAGCTGCTGCCGATCTATGACAAGCCGATGATCTATTACCCGCTATCGACGCTGATGCTGGCCGGGATCCGCGACATCCTCGTCATCACCACCCCGGACGAGCGGGCCCGCTTCGAGGCGCTGCTCGGCGACGGCAGCCGCTGGGGCGTGGCAATCTCCTATGCCGAGCAGGCCCGCCCCGAGGGCTTGGCGCAAGCCTTCGTCATCGGCCGCGATTTCATCGGCGACGGCCCGGTCGCCCTGGTTCTCGGCGACAATCTGTTCTACGGCGGCGGACTCTCGCAATTGCTGCAGGAGGCCGCGCAACCGCGCCCCGGCGCTACCGTCTTCGCCTACCAGGTGCGCAACCCGCAGGCCTATGGCGTCGTCGAGTTCGACGCCGAGGGCAAGGCGATCTCAATCGCCGAAAAGCCGCTCCAGCCGCGCTCGCAATGGGCGGTGACCGGGCTTTATTTCTACGACAATTCGGTGGTCGACATCGCGCGCGAGCTGAAGCCCTCGGCGCGCGGCGAGCTGGAGATCACCGATGTCAACAATGTGTATCTGCAGCGGGGCCAGCTGCGGGTCGCCCGCATGGGACGCGGCTATGCGTGGTTCGACACCGGCACGCATGAGGATCTGCTCGAAGCCGGCGAATATGTGCGCACAATCGAGATGCGCCAGGGCCTCAAGATCGCCTGCGTCGAGGAAGTCGCCTATCATATGGGCTATATCGACCGCGACCGCCTGCTCGCCGAGGCGCACCGTTTCGGCAAGAACGACTACGGCCGCTATCTCGCGAGCCTGCTGGATTAGGGCGCTCGGCGGTGACGAAGAGAGCGAAAGGATATCGAGGATGAGCAGCGCCGGCTTCGCCTACCCCCATCTCTTCGGCAAGAA
>JBGPTQ010000005.1:0-15533 GCA_041490725.1 Allostellaceae bacterium
GCGGTCGCCACCGCGGTGCCGCGCCTCAAGCTGGTTCCGGCATCGCCGGACCTCGCCGGCGCCGAGCTCGAATTGAGCCAGATACAGCGCCGCGAGTTTCTGCTGTCGCGCGCGATCCACAGCCGCCTCGCCGAGTACGAGGAGGTGCTGATCGACTGCCCGCCATCGCTGAGCCTCTTGACGATCAACGCGCTGGTCGCCGCCGATCGGGTGCTGGTGCCGTTGCAATGCGAGTTCTATGCGCTCGAAGGCCTCGCCCAGCTGATGCAGACGGTCGAGCGGGTGCAACGGGCGCTCAACCCCAGGCTCGCGCTGCAGGGTCTGTTGCTGACGATGTACGACCGCCGCAACAATCTGTGCGACCTCGTCGCCGCCGATGTGCGCGGCCATTTCGGCGACAAGGTCTACGACACCGTGATCCCGCGCAACGTCCGCGTCTCGGAGGCGCCGTCGCACGGAATGCCGGTGCTGATCTACGACCGTCGCTGCCCGGGGTCGCAGGCCTATATCCGGCTTGCCGCCGAGATGTTGCGGCGCGGCGCGGCGGCATGAGCGCCAGGGCATGAGCGCCAGGGCATGAGTGACGGAGTGGGCCCGCGGGCGAAACGGCCGCCCCTCGGGCGCGGCCTCGCAGCGCTGTTTGGCGAGGCGGGCACTCGCCTGCCGAACGACCTCGGCGGCGCGCGGACGGTGCCGATCGAGGCGATCCGGCCCTCGCCGTTTCAGCCGCGCCGGCATTTCGCCGAAGCCGAGCTCGACGGGCTCGCGCAATCGATCCGCGAGAAGGGCATCGTCCAGCCGCTGCTGGTCCGGCCGATTGCCGACGCCGCGGCGGATTTCGAGCTGGTCGCCGGCGAGCGCCGCTGGCGCGCGGCGCAGCGGGTCGGGTTGCACGAGGTTCCGGTCATCATCCGGCAGCTGGGCGATGCGGAAGCGCTCGAAATCGCGCTTGTCGAAAACCTGCAGCGCGAGGATCTGTCGCCGCTCGACGAAGCCGAGGCCTATAGCCGCCTCACGCGCGAATTTGGCCGCGGCCAGGCGGGCATTGCCGAAGTCGTCGGCAAGAGCCGCAGCCACATCGCCAACACGCTGCGCCTCTTGTCGTTGCCGGAGCCGGTGCGCCGCCGCCTCGAGGAGGGCGCGCTGTCGGCCGGGCACGCTCGCGCGCTGTTGGGCGCGCCCGACCCGGCGGCGTTGGCCCTAGAGGTGGTGCGCCGTGGCCTCAATGTCCGGGCCACCGAAGAACTGGTGCGCCGCCGCGCCGCCCAGCCGCAGCCCCGGCCGAAGCGCGACCGGGATGCCGACACCGTGACGCTGGAGCAGGAGCTTGCCACCACGCTCGGCCTGCGCGTCACCTTGGCGCCGAAGCGGCGCGGCGGCAGCCTGACCGTGCACTATGCCAGCCTCGACCAGCTCGACCGGGTGCTGGCGCTGCTCCGCCGGGGCTGAATACCGTACGAACATTGTAGGATGGGCTGAGCGAAGCGAAGCCCATCTTTGGTTCCGCCGTGGTGGGTTTCGCTTCGCTCAACCCACCCTACAGATCATCTCGCGCTTCCCGGGCGAGCGCGAACATCGCCTCGCGGCAGATCGTCTCGGCCGGTAGGCCGGTCAGCTTCATGCGGAATTCGGCGTCGGCGACGTGCTTGAGCGCGCGGCGCAGCCGCGCTGCGCTCCAGCGGGCGAGCTGGCGGCGATAGCTGTCGTGCGCTTTGAAGAAGATCGGCGGGCGGGCGGCGCGGATCGCCTCCTCGACCGAGCCGCCGCCGGCGATCCGGGCGGCGAGCAGGTGCAGCCGCTGGAGATGGCGTAAGAGCGCGCGAATGACCGTGACCGGCGACTCGCCTTCCTGAAAGACGCGGGCCAAGGCGCGGTCGAGCGCGGCCGCATCGCCCTCGGCGGCGGCGAGCAGGGCATCGTCGAGCGACAGCGCGGCGCTGTCGGCGATCACGGCGCGCGCCTCGTCGAGCTCGATATGCCCGCCATCGCCGGCATAGAGCGTCAGTTTTTCGAGCTCGGCCCGGGTCAGGAGCCGGTCCTCGCCGAGATGTTCGACGAGAAAATCTAACGCGTCGCGACTGGCCCGGATGCGGTGCGCGGCAAAGGCGTCGCGGATCACCGCGGCGAGGTCGCGCGCGCTGTCGGGATAACAGCCGATCGCGGCGGCCACAGGGGAATTGTCAAAGACACGGCGCAGCGCGGAGCGGCCGGGCAGGTCGCCGGCCTCGGTGACCACCAGGGTGTCGCCGCCCACGGGGCCGCCCGTGGCGCCAACCGTGTCGGCGAGAAACCGGGCGAAGAGCGGCGCCACCGCATCGCCGGCCTCGCGCACCCGCACGACGCGCCGCCCGCCCATCAGGCCGATCTGCGCCGCCTCGTCGGCGAGCCGCGCCGGATCGCCGGCCAAAGCGGCGGCGAGGAGATCGGCGACGCGGAACGGATCGCGCAGATCGGGGCAGATCGAGCGGGCCAGAGTGTCGGCCCGTTCGCGGGCCAGGCCGGCATCCGGGCCGTACAGCAGAACGGCGCGGATCTCGGGGTCGGGGCGGCGCAGAAAGCCCTCGACCCGCCCGGCGGCGAGCTTCATGGCAGCCTCACGGCGTGCCGGGTTTGGCGGCGCGCTCGGCTGCCCGGCGCTGCAGGAACACAGTCAGCCGGCTCACGATGTCGCGGCGCATTTCCTCGACGGCGCGGGTGCGGGCATCATCTTCGGCGACGACGTTGGAGTATTCGTTGGCGAGGATATCGAACGATTCGCTGACGTGGCTGCTGCCTGAAAGCAGCGAGGCGCCGCTCTTGCTGTCGTTGAGGAAGAAATAGCCGTAGGCATCGATCCTACCGCGGGTGCCGAACCCTTGCTTCTGTATGCCGAGATCCAGCCGCACGGTTTGCAGCGTCGTGCGCAAGAGATAACGCTGCGGGGTCGGCTCACCGGTCGGGTTCAGCGATTCGCGCAACGCCAGCTCCAGCCGCTGGCCGATCCGCTCCGAGATCGGCGCGACGCGGATGGCGCGAAGCTCCTCATCCGCCGGTCCGGTTTCAGGGTCGGCATAGAGCGGGGCCCAACCGCAGCCCCCCAATACCGATAAACCCAGTCCCAGCGCCATGCCGAGCGCCCAGCCGAAGAAAGTGCGCCGCCCAGTCATTTCCCAACCGGCCATCTAGGCGACGACGCTGACGATGCGGTTGGGCACGACCACCACCTTCTTCGGCGCCCTTCCGTCGAGGAAGCGCACAACCTGCGGCAAGGCGAGCGCCGCCTCTTCCACCGCGGCCGCCGCGGCGTCGCGCGGCAGGTCGATCGTGCCGCGCAGCTTGCCATTCACCTGCACCGCGATCGTCACCTCTTCATCGCGCGCAAGGTCGGGGTCGGGCGTGGGCCACGGCGCGTCGGCGACCAGCCCCTGATGCCCGAGCGCCTGCCACATCTCCTCGGCCAAATGCGGCATCATCGGACCGATCAGCCGGGTCGCCGCTTCGAGACCTTCGCGCAGCACCGCCCCGGCGCCAGGCTTGCCCGCGGGCATGTCCTCCAGCGCGTTGGTCAGCTCGCGTATCCGGGCGACGGCGCGATTGAAACGGAATTTGTCGAGGTCGTCAGTGACCGCGGCAACCGTCTTATGAATGGTGCGGCGGACATTCCCGACCCCGGCCGGCAGATCAGGCGGCATTGGCCTTCCCGGTGGCGGCAGCGTGGCGGCCGGCTCCGAGACCATCCGCCACAGCCGGTTTACATAACGCCAGATCCCCTCGATGCCGGCTTCGGTCCATTCGAGGTCGCGTTCGGGCGGGCTGTCGGACAAGAGATAGAGACGCGCGGTGTCCGCCCCGTAGGTGTCGACGATGTCGTCGAGGCCGACCACGTTCTTTTTCGACTTGCTCATTTTTTCCGTTCGGCCGGTGGTCACCGGCCGGCCGGTGGGATCGGCGAGCCGGCCGGCATCGTCGGTCGATACCTCTTCGGGGAACAGCCACTCGCCGGATTCGCTCTGGTAGGTCTGGTGGCAAACCATGCCCTGGGTGAAGAGGCCGGCGAAGGGCTCGTCGAGATCAAGGTAGCCGCAGTGCTTCAGCGCGCGGGTGAAGAAGCGCGAATAGAGCAGGTGAAGCACCGCGTGCTCGACGCCCCCGATATACTGATCAACCGGCATCCAATATTTGACTGCGGCACGGTTGAACGCGACGGGTGCCCGCGCCGAACAGAAACGCAGGAAATACCAGGACGACTCGAAAAACGTGTCGAAGGTGTCGGTCTCGCGCTGCGCCGGGCTGTTGCAACAGGGGCAGGCGACGTGTTTCCAGGTCGGATGGCGGTCGAGCGGGTTGCCCGGCCGGTCGAAGGTAACGTCCTGGGGCAGCTCGACCGGGAGATCCGCTTCTGGCACCGGCACGATGCCGCAATCGGGGCAATGGATGACCGGGATCGGGCAGCCCCAATAACGCTGCCTTGACACGCCCCAGTCGCGCAGCCGGTAGGCGATCGTCCGCGCGCCGCTTCCCAGCTGTTCGAGGCGCTCGCCGACCGCCCGCTTCGCGGCCGGAACCGAGAGCTCGTTCATGAAATCGGAGTCGAAGAGGGTGCCGTCCTCGACATAGGCCGTATCGCCGATCGCAAAATGCGCCGCATCCTCGCCGGGCGGCAATACCACCGGAATGACCGGCAGCCGGTATTTGCGGGCGAAGTCGAGGTCGCGCTGATCATGCGCCGGGCAGCCGAAAATCGCGCCGGTGCCGTATTCCATCAGCACGAAATTGGCGACATAGATCGGGACTCTGCGGCTCGGATCGAGCGGATGGATGGCGTCGAGCGCGGTGCGGCAGCCGCGTTTCTCGGCGGCTTCGATCACTGCCTCGCTGGTGCCGAGGCGGTCGCATTCGGCGATGAACTCGGCGAGCTTCGGGTCGGCGGCAGCCAGGCTTTGCGCGAGCGGATGGTGCGGCGACAGCGCGATAAACGAGGCGCCGTAGAGCGTGTCCGGCCGCGTCGTGAACACCTCGACCACCTCGACCGCCCCCACCCTTCCCTCCCCCGCATTACCCCCACCCTTCCCTCCTCCGCTTGCGGGGGAGGGTGAGGGTAGGGGCGGGGGAGGGTTAGGGAGGGGGCCGGCGATCGGAAACAGCACCCGGGCGCCTTCGGAGCGGCCGATCCATCTCTCTTGCATCAGCCGGACCCGCTCGGGCCAGCGGTCGAGCGTCTCAAGCGCATCGAGCAGCTCGTCGCTGAAGGCGGTGATGCGCAGGAACCATTGTGCCAGGAGACGTTTCTCGACAATCGCGCCGGAACGCCAGCCGCGCCCGTCGATCACCTGTTCATTCGCCAGCACGGTGTTTTCGACCGGGTCCCAGTTGACCCAGGACTCCTTGCGGTAGGCGAGGTCCGCCGCGAGGAAGTCGAGGAACATCTTCTGCTCGTGGCGGTAATATTCGGGATGGCAGGTCGCGATCTCGCGCGACCAGTCATAGGCAAAGCCCATGCGTTGCAGCTGGCTGCGCATCGCCCTGATGTTCTCGCTGGTCCAGGCCGCCGGATGGACATTGCCGGCAATGGCCGCATTCTCCGCCGGCAGCCCGAAGGCGTCCCACCCCATCGGGTGAAGGACGTTGAAGCCCTGTGCCCGGCGGTAGCGGGCGACCAGATCGCCCATCGTATAATTGCGGACATGCCCGACATGGAGCTTGCCCGACGGGTATGGGAACATTTCAAGAACATAGTATTTCGGCCGTCCCGGGGCCTCGCGCGCCTCGAAACACCCGAGCTCGCGCCATTGGCGCTGCCATTTCGCCTCGGTTTCCCGAAAATTGTACCGCGACATGCCTGTTCCCACAGCGGCGCGCCCTCTCTGGTATGGTTGGCACTACCGCCACGATATTACCCGAGATACTACATCGTGTTGCGATAACGCTCGGCGCGGATCTGCCGCGCCCGTTGCAGAATGGCATTTTCCAGCCCGGCGACGACATCCCGCGCGACCGGAGTGTCGCGCCACTGTCCGCCGGGCGAGCCCTCCTGGCGCTCGACCGTGACCGCGACCGAATCCGAGCGCAAAGCGCGCGACAGGATGAAGACGCTGACCCGCAACCGCTGATCTGGTTTGCCCGGCGGCGAATACCAGTTGGTCACCAAGAGGCCGGTCATCGGGTCTTCCGAACTGATCCCGGCGAAGTGCAGCGTGTCCTGCGTCGCTTGCCACAGGATCGGGCTGACCTCATTTCCGGTCTGCGGCCCGATATTGCGGTCCGATTCGCGCTTGGCGAGGCCCAGCACGGTCCACAGCGTGGCTTCGGTATCCAACTCGTCCGCCGTGCTCTTGGCGACGGGCGGGCTGGGCATCGCGCCGGTGACCGGGTCCGCGGCGATCTCGGCCGGGCGATTGAAGCTGCATCCCGCGACCGTCAACGAAACGCTTGCGGCAACCCCGAGCAACAGGCGGTAATAGCGAGCGGACATGGCAAAACCTTTGGCGCCGCGATCTACCCGGACGGCGCCCCAAAGGCAGCCTTGTGCCAGGAATGGAGCCAACATGGAAGAGGCGCCGCTTTCAGAAGACATTGGCGCCAATTTGCTAGCCGTTCGCGGCCGAATCGAGGCGGCTGCGCGCGCCGCCGGCCGGCCGGCCGATGCGGTCACCCTGGTCGCGGTCAGCAAGACCCATCCGGCCGAGGCGGTGCGCGCCGCGCTCAGGGCGGGGCAGCGCGTCTTTGGCGAGAACCGGGTGCAGGAGGCGCTCGGCAAATTTCCGGCGCTGCGCCGCGAATTTCCCGATCTCATCCTGCACCTGATCGGCCCGTTACAGACCAACAAGGTGAAGGAGGCGGTGGCCCATTGCGACGTGATCGAGACCGTCGACCGGCCGCGTGTCGCGGAAGCGCTGGCCCGCGAGATGGCGAAGAGCGGCCGGCGCCTGCCCTGTTTCATCGAGGTCAATACCGGCGAAGAGCCGCAGAAGGCGGGAATATTGCCGGCCGCCGCCGATGCGTTCATCCGCGACTGCCGCGACCGGCTCCAACTGCCGATCGGCGGGCTGATGTGCGTGCCCCCCGAGCACGAGGAGCCGGCATTGCATTTCGCGCTGCTGCGCGAGATCGCGCGGCGCAACGGGCTCGACAAGCTCAGCATGGGGATGAGCGCCGATTTCGAGACCGCGATCCGCTTCGGCGCGACCCACATCCGAGTCGGCACCGCGATCTTCGGCGCCCGCCGGGTGGCGAGCGAAGCAGCCGCGGGGTAGGGCAGCGATCCGGGTAGGGCGCGAGTTGCCGACAGAATGCGATTGGTAGACCCGCTGCGCTAATTCTATTGCCCTCGGACGATCGCCCTTACAACGGCAAAGACCGGGACACTTACCAAGGCTGCCGGCAGGATATAAAAGCCAAGTTGGGCCGCGGAATGCAGCCCAAACGCACCCAGGGCCGCCGCAAGTACGAGGGCCGCCATCGACACCACCGCTCCGAGCCATTGACCGCGTCGGTTTTCTGCTATCCAGGCCCGACCCATCTCGATCTCGGCCGCTTGGGCCTTCTCGGCCATCCCCATGATCCGCTCAGCGCCGTTCTCGATCACCTCGTTGTACTGCTGAATGAGCGCGGGTGGCGGAATCGGGCCTTGCCAACGCGCACTCACCAATTCCTGCCGCGCCGTTGGCGGTTGTTTGTTGTTGGTGGCGGTTCGTGCGGGGCGGTTCCGTTTCGCCACTATCTCGCCCGCTTGTCACTTTTTCGATTGTCGATGTCATCCGCCATTGAGTCAATACTGCCATAAATGTAGCCGCCAACCTTTTTCCAGGCAGTATCGACGCGGCCGAATTGCTTATAGTTTTTGTCATGTCGGGACGCATAAAGCTGTGTCGGGCACGCCAGCCCGGCCCAGAAGGCATCCCAGAACGCTGTACTCATCGCGACTCGACTAAACGCGGGACGTTCGAGTGTCAATCACCGGGTCCACCCGGCTACCGGTAATGACCCCTATAACAAGTGGCCGCTGCGCGTTGCCTTGGTGCGCAGATAGCGCTCGTTGTGGCCGTTGGCTGGAAAGACATGCGGCATGCGTTCGACGACGCGGATGCCGTAGCGTTCGAGCGCGGCGACCTTGTCGGGGTTGTTGGTTAGGAGCCGCACCGTCGCAAAACCAAGCTGGCGCAGCATCTCGGCCGCCGGCAGATAGACCCGCTCGTCGGCATCGAAGCCGAGCTGCTCGTTGGCGTCGATCGTGTCGAAGCCGGCATCCTGCAGCTGATAGGCGCGCAGCTTGTTGACGAGGCCGATGCCGCGGCCTTCCTGGGCGAGGTAGAGCAGGACCCCGCCGCCGGCCTTGGCGATCGCGGCAATCCCGCCGCGCAGCTGGTCGCCGCAATCGCATCTGAGGCTGGCCAACAGATCGCCGGTGAAGCATTCCGAATGGAGCCGCACCAGAACCGCGGTGGCCGGGTCCGGCGTGCCGATCAGGATCGCGAGATGCTCGGTGCCGCCATCGCCCGGCCGAAACGCGATGAGCCGGGCATCCTCGGCGTCGGCGAGCGGGACACGCGCCTCGGCGACCCGGGTGAGGCCGGCAATGGCTGCGCGGCGGGTCAGCACCTCCTCGGTCTCGACGACCGCGATATCGGTGCGCCGCCGGGCCAGCGCCGCCTCTGAGGGAGCGAGCAGTAAGACCAGCGCGGCCGGCAAGAGCGCGGCGAGCCGGGCGAGCGCGACAGCGGCGCGCTCGCCGCCTTCGGCGATGGCCGGCTCGGGACCGAGCCCTGGCGGCGCGGCGCCGAGCGAGGCCGCCGGATCGGCGAGGTTGCGGATTACCGCGGCGGCGAGCCCCGGCGCCACGGTGATTGATACCGCGCCCGAGAGCGCGTCCCGCCGCGCCAAACCCAGCGCCACCGCGCGACGCCGCGTCAGCACCATGCGCAGCGGCCGGCCCGACACCGCGCGCAGGCGTGCCAGATTGTCGTCGTTGACGAATTCGGCGGCGATGGTGAGGACGGCGTGGTCGCGCCCGTCAAGCAGCACCGCTTCGCCACGGCGCAGGGCCACGATCGCGGCATCGAGCCCCTGCCCGGGTGGTCCGCCCTTGGCCATTGCTGAGATCAACCGTTCAACCACGCCACACCTCTTGCGCTGTTATCATAGGCCGCAACAGCTTGCGCGCCACCCGCCTCGTGCGCATGACTGCCCTGGCCGTGCGGCCATCCCGCTGCTGCGGCATCAGAAATTTTCCAGGCTCAGCACTTCGTCGTCATAATCGTAGGCGAAGATCTCGGCGTGGCGGCCCCAATTGATCACGGTATCGAGCACCCGCTCGGCCTCTTCCTCGGACAAATGGTCCTCGAGCTCGCGCAGGAAGCGGGCGGCAGGGGCGCGATGCCCCGGCCGCTCGTCGAGGACGCGGCGGATATGGGCGGCCAGCGGCACATACTTTAAGAGTGCGTCGGCGAACATCTGCTTGCGGCTCAGCATGTCAGCGCCGGCGTAGGCGCGCCCGCCCGCGGTCAGCTCGATATCGCCGCCGCTGACATGCGCCCAGCCCAACAGATGCAGCATGTCGATCAGCGGGAACAGCTCGTCCATGACCAGATTTTCGCCGTCGGCGAGCTGCGGCAGGTCGGCGCGCCCGTTGTAGGGCGGTTCCTCCAGCGTGTCGATCAGCCCGGAGAGCTGCTGCACCGCGGCATCGGGGAGGCGATAGCCGATGCCGATCGGCTCAGGTTTGGCGCCGCGCCGCCCATCGCGCCCGGGGACCGTCGTCAACAGCGTGTAGACCTGGTCGACGATCTGGCGGAACGGCGCACTGTCGGGTGCCCGCGGTTGCGCCAGCGCAACCGGCACCTCGGCGCTGATCCGGCCGGGGTCGCTGCTGAAAATCAGGATGCGGTCGGCCATCTCGACCGCCTCCTCGATGTTGTGCGAGACCATCAGGATCCCTTTGGTCGGGATTCGGCGCTGCATCCACAGCTCCGACAAATCGTTGCGCAGGGTTTCCGCGGTCAAGACGTCGAGCTGCGAGAACGGCTCGTCGAGCAAGAGGATGTCGGGGTTGACGACGAGGGCGCGGGCGAAGCCGACGCGCTGCCGCATGCCGCCCGACAGCTCCTTCGGATAGGCGTTCTCGAAGCCATCGAGGCCAATCAGGTCGATCGCATCGACCGCGCGCCGGCGTCGCTCGGCGGCGGAGACGCCCTGCGCTTCGAGGCCCAGCTCGACATTGCCGAGGACGGTCAGCCAGGGGAACAGGGCAAAGCTCTGGAACACCATGGCGACGCCGCGCACCGGCGCCGTCACGACCGCGCCGCGATACTCGACCCGGCCGTCACTCGGCGGCAACAACCCGGCCAGCGTGCGCAGAAAGGTCGATTTGCCGGAGCCGGATTTGCCGAGGATCGCGACGATCTCGCCGTCGCGCAGCACGAAATCGATGCGTTCGAGGACCAAGCGGCCAATATGGTCCGGGGTGCGATAGGTCTTGCTGAGCCCGATGGCGCGCAACAGCGGCGCCGCCAGGCCGGGCGAGGCGCTCCTTTCGGTGACGAGGCCGACCATCGCAACCGCCTCACTCAGTCGAGGCGCAGCCGTTCGGCCGCGAGGTCATAGAGCCGGCGCCACAGGAGGCGGTTGAAGGCGAGCACATAAAGGCACAATACCCCGATCCCGAGAGCGATTCGGGCAGCGTCGCCCTCGGCCGTGTAGCGGGTGATGTAGGCGCCGATGCCGGTCGCGCGCAAGGTCGTATCGCCCCATTGCACGACCTCGGAGACGATGCTGGCGTTCCACGAGCCGCCAGCCGCGGTAACCGCGCCGGTGACATAGGCCGGGAAGATCGCCGGCAGCATGACCCGCCGCCACCACAACAGACGGCGCACCCCGAGATTGCTGGCGGCAAGCTGAAGTTCGGCCGACAAGCCGGTGGCTCCGCCAATCACGTTGAACAGGATGTACCATTGGGTGCCGAGGATCATCAGCGGGCTGAGCCAGATCTCGGGGTTGAGCCGGAAATGCAGGATCAGGACGACCGCCGCCGGGAAGAACAAATTGGCTGGAAACGCCGCGAGAAACTGCACGATCGGCTGGACCCGGTCGGCGATCCGCGGGCGCAACCCGATCCATACCCCGATCGGCACCCAGATCAGCGAGGCGAGCGCGATCAGCACCAGCACCCGCGCGGCGGTGATCAGCCCGAGCACGAAAACCCAGCCGATCTCGGCGGGCGCGACGCTCGCCCGGATGAACAGCACGATCCAAGCAACTGCGGCGCCGGCGAGCGCGAGCAGCGCCGCGTCGAACAGGCGCTCGAACAGCGGCGAGCGCCGGCGTGCCGGGCGCCCGTCCGGCGGGGCGCGCAGCAGCGCGGCGATTGCACGATCGACGGCGCGATTGATCGCCAGCACGCCCGATTGCGTCAGGTCGAACAGCCGGGCGCGCTGCAGTACGATCAGAAACCACGGGCGGACATAGTCCTCCTCGGCGCGCGGGTCGCCGATGAATTTGCGCGACCACGCCAGAAGCGGCCGGAACAGCAGCTGGTCGTAGAGCAGGATCACGATGAGCATGACCATGACGGCGTAGCCGATCGCCCCGAGATTGCGCTCTTCGATCGCGGTGGCGATGTAGGAGCCGATGCCGGGCAAGAGGATCGTCTGGCCGGAAACCGTGATCGCTTCCGCGGCGACGACGAAGAACCAGCCGCCCGACACCGACATCATCATGTTCCAGGCCAGCGCCGGAACGGCATGCGGCACTTCCAGCCGCCAGAAGCGCTGCCAGGTGGAGAGGTGGTACATCCGCGCCGCCTCGATCAGCTCGACCGGCACGGTGCGCAACGACTGGTACAGGCTGAACGTCATGTTCCAGGCCTGCGAGGTGAAGATCGCGAAGATCGCGGCGCATTCGACGCCGAGCAGGCGGCCGGGAAACAGCGCGATAAAGCCGGTCACGGTGATCGACAGGAAACCCAGGATCGGCACCGATTGCAGGACATCGAGCACCGGAATGAGGATCTTTTCGGCCTGCCGGCTCTTGGCCGCGAGCGCGGCATAGACCAGGCTGAACACCAGCGAGGCGACGAGCGCGGCGGCCATGCGCAGCACCGTGCGCAGCGCGTATTCCGGCAGCCGCCACGGATCGAGGCTGATCGCCAGCGCCTCGCCGACATGGTAATGCGCACCCATCGCCATGCCGCCCCACGCAACCAGCGTGAGCAATCCGAGCACCAGCGGCAACGCGACGAGGTCCCAGGCGTTTGGGCGCAGCCGCGACGGCCAGGCGATGAGGGGCAGGCCCCAGCGCTGTTCCATGACCCCATGCTGCCGGTTGCGGGCGGTGGGCTACCTCTAACCCAGAGCGGCCGCCGCCGCGAGCGGAAATGGCGGGCGGTCCGCTTGGCCGGGTTTAGCTCCGACCAACGGGTTTTGCGCTGCACGCCACGACCGGCTACTCTGCGTCAGGCAGAGACAAACCGATAGCGCGGCGGAAATGATCCTCGACCTCGAACGGCTGCGGGCGGCACCGTTGCGCCGAGATCCGTTCGACTTTGTCGTCATCGACAATTTCATCCGGGCGGAAGATCTGCCGGTGCTCCTCGCCGATTTTCCGGTGGTCCGGCGGCATGGCAGCTTTCCGCTCGGCGCGCTCTGCGTCGGCGCTGCGTTCGCCGGGCTCGCCGGCGAACTCGAGGGCGCTGCGCTGCGCCTGGAGATCGAGCGGAAATTCGCGATTGATCTGGCCGGCCGGCCGACGATGATCACCGTGCGCGGCAAGAGCGACGGCAAGGACGGCCGCATCCACACCGATTCGGCGACAAAGCTGATCACCCTCTTGCTCTACATGAACCCGGTGTGGGAGGTCGAAGCCGGCCGGCTCCGGCTGTTGCGCCGCGCCGACGACCTGGCCGACTGCGCGGCCGAGATCGCGCCGCTCGCCGGCACGATGGTCGCGTTCCGGCGCAGCGCGGCGTCCTTCCACGGCCATCAGCCGCATCGCGGCGAGCGGCGGGTGCTGCAGCTCAATTGGGTGACCAATTCGGGCGTTTTGCGGCGCGAGCTCGGCCGCCACGGCTGGTCGGCGCGGCTGAAGGCGCTCAATCCGTTCGGGTGAGCCGCCAGCCCCGATTGCGCTAAACCCATTGGCAAGCGGCGCCGCGGCGCGGTAACCTGTCGGTGAATTCGGTGGGCCCGCATGAGCGCGTTCGGAGATAGCGGAAATTGATGACAGCCCCGCGGATGGCCATGTTCGCCGCGCTCGGCGGCGCCGCCTTACTCGTCCTCGCGCCGACCCGTGTCGCGGCGCAGACCAAGCTTGTCGACGAGGTCAAGCTCGGGGTTCTCGGCCACGATGTCGGCTTCTTGACGCATCACGTCGAGAGTGGGGCCGACATCAACATCGAAATGCTGTTCACTCCGCCCGAGATACTGCGCGTCATCGGCTCGCCGCGGCCGCATATCGGCGGCGACATCAACACCGACGGCAAAACCAGCGACGGCTATTTCGGGCTGACCTGGGGGATCATGCTGATCCAGAGCCTGTTCGGCGCGAGCGACGGGGTCTTCGCCAACGGCAGCCTCGGCGGCGCGATCCATGACGGTAATATCAACACCGCGCCGCCGAACGAGAAGCGGCTCGGCTCGCGTATCCTGTTCCGCGAAAGCGCCGAGCTCGGCTATCAGGTCAACCCGACGATCAACATCTCGGGGATCCTCAGCCACATCTCGAACGCCAATCTGGGCGTGCACAACGCCGGCATAACCAGCGCGGGAGCGCGGCTCGGCTTCAAGTTTTAAAGGCTGGCGTGGCGGCCGAGGGCGCGTCGCCACCGCATTCGCGCGCGAAACCGTCCTTGTTTGTCATCGCCGGCCCGACGTCGCAATCGTGGGCGCCTTGGTCCGGCATCGCCGGGACGTCGATTTTCCCGCTATCTCACCAACGCCGCCAAATATGTTGCAGTCCGGCCACGCTGCGACGAAAACACCACGGGGTGAATAAAGCGCGCTTGATCGCCGCGCTGCGCGCAATATCATGCGGTGAGAAGAACGCGTGTTCTTCGCGCGGACAACCGCAACGTTTTGTGCTTGGGGGAGCAATGATCAAAAACCGGACTATCGCCACCCTGGCGGCGCTCGGCGGGCTGACCGCCGCGATCGCGTTGCTGGCGGGCCTGCCGGCGGCCAAGGCCGACGAGCTGTCGGATTTGCGCGCCAATCAGGAACTCCTCCAGCAGCGCCTCGACCAGCTGGCGCAGGTCGGCACGGCGAAACCACAGATGCCTGCGGGCACGGCAACGAGCGCCGGCAGCTTCCCGCGATCCTTCTTGATCCCCGGCACCGAGACCTCGATCGCGGTCGGCGGCTTTGTCTCACTCGATGCGGTCTACGTCATGTCGGGCGGGACGCCGAACGGCCAGGAAGCAACGCCGAATAACGGCGGCCCCGGCTTCATCCAATCGGTGCCGCTCGACCTGCATGGCCAGCATTTCGGCCCCGTGGTCTTGGCCCCGCCGGCCTTCAACCCGCATTCGCGCGGCAATGGCGTGTTCCAGATGAGCGCGCGCGAATCGCGGCTGCGCGTCGAGACGCGCACGCCGACTGCGTGGGGCTCGGCGGACACGGTGTTTGAGTTTGACTTCTACGGCTGCAGCTCGGGCGGCGTCGATTGCGACAATCTGAACCACGGCACCAACCCGCAAGTGCCGCGCCTGCGCCTCGCCTACGGCACCCTGGGCGGGTTCCTCGCCGGGCAGAACTGGGTCCCGGTCAACGATCTCGCGGCGCATGCCGAACTGATCGATTTTGGCGGCCAAATCGGCTCCTTCGGCTACTCCCGCGCGCCGCAGGTCGGCTATAAGATGCCGGTTCCGTGGCTTGGCGCCTCGTTCGGCATCTACGCGGTCGACCCGGGCAGCGAAGTATTCTCGCCGGTCGGCGCCTTCGAAACCGACAGCACCATAGGGATTGCAGGCACCTTCACCCCGCCGCCGCCGACGTTGGGCGTATCGGCCGGAAACCCGTTCGCGATTGCCCTCAACCCGGCCAAGAGCACCCTGCCGGACCTCAATATGGTGCTCGAGTGGCAGCAGCCCTGGGGGCATCTCCGGGTGGCCAGCATCGTCCAGAAGGTGGAATTGCAGGACGGCGCGTTCGTCAGCAAGGAATATCTTGGCTATGGCGGCGGCTTCGCCGGCAACGTCAAGCCCGCTTGGCTGGGTTGGGTCAAGGACAATCTCGGTTTCGAAGCCTGGGCCGGCGACGGTCTCGGCCGCTATGCGACGGCCTCGGGCGGCGGCAGCAATACCTTCGAGAACGCGCTGGCGACGAATTACGGCCTGGTCGGCGGGGCCTGCGTCATCACCACCGGCGTCGGCTGCTACGGCAACGGCAATGGCGGCGCCGCCTCGACCACCGCGGCCAATGGGGCGCTGGTCAGGGCCGGCACGGTCACCCAATGGGGCGGACAGGTCAACTATCAGCATTGGTGGCTGCCCAACCTGCGCTCGACCGCCGACTTCGGCATCCTGCACCAGGACATCCCGATCAGCCTGGTCCAGGCGAATGCGACGA
>JBGPTQ010000006.1:0-15063 GCA_041490725.1 Allostellaceae bacterium
AGGCGGTCACCGAGGACGCTCCCTGGCAGCTTTCCTTTGGCGGCCCAGGTGAAACTAAGACCGTGGCAAAGGTCCTCCCGGCGCGCGAGCTGTGGGACAAGATCATGCGCGCGACCTATGCCTATGCCGAACCGGGCGTCATCTTCATCGACCGCATCAATCAGCGGAACAACCTATCGTATTGCGAGCGGATCAACGCGACCAACCCGTGCGGCGAGCAGCCGCTGCCGCCTTACGGCGCGTGCCTCTTGGGATCGCTGAACCTGGCGCGGTTTGTCGACGACCCGTTCACGCCGGAGGCGCGGCTCGACATTGATCGGCTGGCGCAGCTCGTCCCCGACGTGGTGCGGATGATGGACAACATCATCGACATCTCGGGCTTTCCGTTGCCAGAGCAGCAGCAAGAGGCGAAGCAGAAGCGCCGTATCGGCCTCGGGGTCACCGGGCTGGCCGATGCGCTGATCATGTGCGGCTTGCGGTACGGCGCGTCCGACGCCGTCGCGGCGACCGAGGCATGGCTCGGCACGATCCAGCGCGCGGCCTATCTCGCCTCGACCGCGCTCGCCGCCGAAAAGGGCGCCTTCCCGCTGTTCGATCGCGACAAATACCTGGCCGGTGAGACGGTCGCCGGGCTCGACGCGGAAATCCGTGCCGCCATCGCCAAACACGGCATCCGCAATGCGCTTCTGACCTCGGTGGCGCCGACCGGCACGATCTCGCTGTTTGCCGACAACGTGTCGTCCGGGCTGGAGCCGGTGTTCAGCTTCCGCTACACCCGCAACGTGCTGATGCCCGACGGCACGAGGCGCGAAGAGGAGGTGAGCGACTACGCCTATCGCGCCTTCCGCCGGCTCAAGGGCGAGACCACGCCGCTGCCGGCTTACTTCGTCGATGTCCAGACCCTGGCGCCCGAGGACCATGTCGTCATGCAGGCGGCGGTGCAGCGCCACGTCGACAGCTCGATCTCGAAGACGATCAACCTGCCGGCCGACATCCCTTTCGAGCGCTTCAAGGACGTCTATGCGCAGGCCTACGCGCTCGGCTGCAAGAGCTGCACGACCTACCGGCCCAATGAGGTGACGGGCGCCGTGCTGGAGGCGAGACCGGAGGCGCCGTCAGCCCTTGGGGCCGAAACGCCGCGGGCCGCGCCGCGCCAGCCCGAACTGCCGCTGATGGCGCCAACCTCGCCGGTCAAGCCGGCCGATGTCTACCAAGCCGGTGGCGTCGTCTACATGACCCAACCGCTGTCGCGGCCCGAGGCGCTGCCCGGGCAAACCTACAAGGTGCGCTGGCCGGACAGCGAACACGCGCTCTACATCACTTTGAACGACATCATCCAGGACGGAAGGCGGCGCCCGTTCGAGATCTTCATCAACTCGAAAAACATGGAGCACTACGCCTGGACGGTGGCGCTGACCCGCATGATCAGCGCCGTGTTCCGGCGCGGCGGCGACGTGTCCTTTGTCGTGGAGGAGATGAAGGCGGTGTTCGACCCGCGCGGCGGCGCCTGGATGGAGGGAAAATACGTCCCCTCCCTGCTCGCCGCGATCGGCGAGGTCATCGAGCGCCACATGATCGCGATCGGCTTCCTGCCGGCCCGGCCCGGCCGTGACGAGCGTGCCGCGCAGGTTGTCAACCTCGACCCGGAGCGGACCGCCCTGGGGCTGGCCGGGCCGCGCCTCAGACAATGCCCGAAATGCGGCGAGGCCGGGTTGATCCGCATCGAAAATTGCGACCAGTGCACCAGCTGCGCCTATTCCAAATGCGGGTAGCGTCCGGCGCGTAAAGTTCCGGGAGCGGTTTCCTTCTTGTCATGCCGGCGAACACCGGTAGCGACGGCAGAAATTCCCTGCTAGCAGGGAAATTTTTTCGGCGATTCTGGTAAGTAACGGGATTTCCATGATTTTATCGCGGATGGTGGTGCATTGGCAGGGAATTTTTTTGCATGACGCAGGGAATTTTTCGCGCCTCGCAGGGAATTTTTCGCGCCTCGCAGGGAATTTTGCGGGCCTCGCAGGGGATTTTTCGCGTGAGCAGGGAATTGTGGGAATTCATCGGCCGTGTCTCGGTCACAATATTGCTTGGATAAATAGGGACGCACATCGCCGGCGACAACCCCATCGGCTGCCGGCGACGGCCGGGCGAAGGCTGGTAGCCTGGCCGAAACGGTGCCGGCCTTCGTGGCGGATCAAGCCCGCGGGCTGAAGGCCCACGGGACAAGCCCGGCGATGACGAGCAAGGGTGGCGCTTCGACCTGAACGAACTTTGCTGTAGCGCCGGGCCCCTCGGCGTCAGGTGACCGCGCCGGTGATCAGCGGGCCGAACAGCCGCCACTGCACGCCGTCGAAGCGCCCCATCTGAACCTGCTTGACCGGTGAGAAGTCGGTCGCGCTGGTGTTGAGCTTGATCCCCGGCAGCAGCATCGGCACCGTGAAGTCGTGCAGGTTGGCGGCCTGCTTCATGACGTTTTCCCGGGTCAGCTCGTCGCCGCACTGTTTCAGCACCTGGACGACCGTCGCCGAATTTGACGGACCGTAGACATTGCCGGCATCGGTCTTGTCGCCTTCGGGATAGTATTTGTCCATGAACCCGACCCACCATTTGTATCCGGCGTCGTCCTTCCACGTCGTGTCGTTGGGGTCTTTCAGGTAGAAATCGGAGACGAGGCCCTTGGCATTTTCGAGGCCGGCGGGTTTGAGGGTGGCGGCGACCGAATTGCCGATGCTGCTGAGGATGTGGAGCGGCGCCCACTGGATCTCCGCCGCCTTGCGGATCGATTGCGCGGCGAATTTCGGTATTCCGGTGTTGACGAAGACATCGACGCCCTTGGCCTTCATGTCGACCACTTGGGATTCGACGGTCGGGTCGGTCGTCTCGTAGCTCGCCTCGACGATGACCTTTGCCTTGGAATTAGCGCTGATCCCGTCCTTGACGCCTTTGAGATAATCCTTGCCGAAATCGTCGTTCTGATAAAGGACGCCGATCTTGGCGTCGGGCTTCTCCTTCAGGATGAAGGCGGCATAGACGCGGCCTTCGCTCTGGTAATTGGGCTGCCAGCCGATCGTCCACGGATGCCCTTTGGGATCGTCCCACTTGGTCGCGCCGGTAGAGACGAACAGCTGCGGCACCTTTTTTTCGTTCATGTAGTGCCAGATCGCGCTGTTGGTCGGGGTCCCGAGGGGGCCGGCATCGAGGAGGATCTTGTCCTGCTCGACCAGGCGGCGGGTCTGCTCGACGGTCTTCGGCGGCGAATAGGCGTCGTCATAGGACAGGAAGTTGATCTTGCGGCCATTCACACCGCCCTGGTCGTTGATCATTTTGTAATAGGCGGCCATCGCCTTGCCGATCGTGCCGTAGGACGAGGCCGGCCCGGTGTAGAAGCAGGTATTGCCGATCTTGATCTCGGTGTCGGTGACGCCGGGGCCGTAATTCTTGGCGGCGAAGCTGAACCGCGGCATGGCCAGCGACAATGCCGCCGGAGCGGTGGCGAGGATGCTGCGGCGGGTGATTTTCTTCATGGTGACCTCCCTTGGTGTCCGGATTGATCAGGCCGAAGGCTTACAATCGCCGCGAGCGCGACAGCCGCGCCACGACAATTCGCGCAAAGCCGGAGGCACCGGCCGGCATGACGAAGACGACGACCAGCAGAATGACTCCGTATATTGCCCCCGCCAAGCCGGTCGAGACGCTTTCGGCGATGTTCGGCACATAGAGCACGAAAAGCCCGCCGAAGAGGCACCCGGGGATCGAGCCGACGCCACCGATCACCAGCCCGACCAAGAGCGAGATCGACAGGAAAATGGTGAAGCTGTCGGGCGCGACGAACGCGACCGCGAGCGCGCCCAGCGCGCCGGCAACGCCGGTATAGAGCGCGCTCACCCCAAAGGTCAGCGTCTTATAGAGCGCGGTGTTGATGCCCATCGCCGAGGCGGCGATCGGGTGGTCGCGGATCGCCATGATCGCCCGCCCGGTGCGGCTGCGGATCAGGTTTGTCGCCGCCCAAAACATGACGAGCACGACCCCGAGGGTGAAGTAATAGAGCCATTGGTCGCCGTCGATCGGCAAAAACGCGGGCGGATCGGGCTGGTCGAGCGGCAGCCCCTGGACCCCGCCGGTCCATTCCTCGAACCCATGAAATTTGAGGATTTGCGGCATCGCGATCGCCAGCGTGAAGGTCGCCAGGGCGAGATAGAGGTTCTGCAGCCGCAGCGCCGGCAGGCCGAACAGAAATCCGACCACAAAGCACACCCCGCCAGCCGCCGGCAGCGTCCATAGGTAACCGACATCGTAATTGTGCATCAGGATCGCCGCGGTATAGGCGCCGATGCCGTAGAACGCGCTGTGGCCCAGCGAGAACTGCCCGTTGAACCCGGTCAACAGGTTGAGCCCGAGGATCGCCAGGCCGTAGATCATCACCTGGGTCAGCTGAAACATGACGAAGCTGGTGGCCAGCCACGGGATGATCAGGGCCACCACGATGACCGCGGGGACGACCAGGCGAGGCGCGCTCAATCGCATCGCCAGCGCCAGTGGTTGCGCCAGCCCGGCCGCGGGGGCGGCGATACCTTCCTTTGGGAGCATCGTCATACCCGGCTTACCGCGGTGCGCCCGAAAATGCCGCTCGGGCGGAACATCAGCACGACGACAATCACCGCGAGCGCGATGGTCAGCTTCATCTCACGCCCGAAATAGGGGATGAAGCCGCCAAGGTTCTCGATGACGCCGACGGCGAACCCGCCAACGACCGCGCCAGCCGGGCTGCTCAACCCGCCCAGGACCGCCCCGGCGAACCCGTAAAGGAGGACGCCCAGCATCATGTTGGGTTCGAGAAACACCACCGGCGCGATCAGCATGCCGGCGACCGCGCCGATCGCCGCGGCCATGCCCCAGCCAAGCGCCGTCATCCAGCCGACGCGGATGCCGACGAGCCGCGCCGATTCAGGGTTGGTCGCCGCCGCGCGCATCGCCAGGCCAAGCCGGGTGCCGCGGAAGAAGGCATAGAGGAGGCCAAGCATGACCAGAGTTACGCCGATCATCCCGGCCTCATGCGTATCAATGAGGGTTCCGCCGAACAGCGGCGTGTGACCGAACGGGGTCGGAAAGCTCTTGATCGTGAAATTCCAGATCTGGCCGGCGGAGCT
This sequence comes from Allostellaceae bacterium, assembly GCA_041490725.1. Classification (GTDB taxonomy): domain Bacteria; phylum Pseudomonadota; class Alphaproteobacteria; order ATCC43930; family CGMCC-115725; genus DATARH01. Next base: position 5,142 of record JBGPTQ010000006.1, read on the forward strand.
GTTGAGGATGCTGAATAAGGCGATGAAGGCGGCAATCTGGCTGAGGATCGGCGCGCGCTGAATCGGCCGAAACAGCACCCGGTCAATGAGGATGCCGGCAACGAACGAGATGACGATGGTGAGCCCGAAGGCCACCCAATAAGGCTGGCCCCATTCGATCAGCTGCCAGGCGATGAAGGTCGAGAACATCGCCATCTCGCCCTGGGCGAAGTTGAGATGGTCGATCGCCTGGTAGATCATCACCACGGCCAAGGCCATGCAGGCATAGATGGCGCCGTTCGCCAGCCCCGCCATGACCTGCTGCAGCACCAGCTCCATTGCCTAATACCCGAGATAGGCGCGGCGGATCGACTCGTCGGCGCCGACCATCGCGGCCGGTCCGTCCATCACGATATGCCCGGTTTCGAGCACATAGGCATGCTCCGCCAGGTCGAGCGCCAGGGTCGCATTCTGCTCGACGATCAGCATCGCCACGCCCATCTCGCGGTTGACGTGGCCGAGGATCGCGAACAGCTCCTCGACAACGAGCGGCGCGAGGCCGAAGGAGGGTTCGTCAAGCAGCATGAGCCGCGGCCGCAGCATCAGCGCGCGGCCGACCGCCAGCATTTGCTGCTCGCCGCCCGAAAGGGTGCCGGCCTGCTGCGCGCGGCGTTCCTTGAGGCGCGGGAAATGCCCGTAGACCCGCTCGATATCCGCGGCGATGCCGGGCCGGTCGCGGCGGGTCATCGCGCCGAGCTGCAGATTCTCCTCGACGGAGACGCGCAGAAACGTGCCGCGCCCCTCGGGAACATGGGCAATGCCGAGGCGCACGATATCCTCGGTCGCCCAGCCGGCGATGCGCTCGCCGTAAAAGCGGACCTCGCCACGCCGGCGCACCATGCCGCTCAGCGCGCGCAGCACCGTCGTTTTGCCGGCGCCATTGGCGCCTAAGAGGGTGCGCACCCGGCCCTCATCGAGACTGAAAGTAACCCCGAACAGGGCCTGCTGCTCACCGTAAAAGGCGTCGAGATGCTCGACCTCGAGCATCATCGGCCGGGTCCCGCGAGGACCGGTTGCTTGCCGGTCCTCGGTCCGGTGCCGAGATAGGCGCGGATCACCGCCTCGTCCTGCTGTACCTCGGCGGGCGTGCCCTCGGCGATCTTGCGGCCGAAATCGAGCGCGACGACCTTGTCGGAAACCGCCATCACCAGGTTCATGTGGTGTTCGACGAGAAGCACGGTGACCTGGCGCTCGTCGCGGACCCGGCGAATGAGGGCGCCGAGTTCGCCGACCTCCTCGTGGTTGAGCCCGCCCGCCGGCTCGTCGAGCAGCAGCAGCTTCGGTTTTCCGGCGAGCGCCCGGGCGAGTTCGACCCGCTTTCGCGTGCCGAGCGGCAGGCCGGCGGCGGGCCGCAAGGCCACCTCTTCGAGATCGAGCATGTGGAGCAGCGACCAAGCGGTTTCATCGAGCGCCGCCTCGTGCCGGCGAACCCACGGCAGACGCAACGTATCGCTGGCGAAATCGCTGCGGCTATGGGCATGGCCGCCGATGCGGACATTGTCGAGCACGGATTGCGGCGCAAATAGCGCGAGGTTCTGGAAGGTCCGCCCGATGCCGATTTGGGCGATGCGGTGCGGCGGCCGCCGAAGCATCGATCGGCCTTCAAACAGGATGTCGCCGCTATTGGGGGCGTAGAGCCGGCTGACGCAGTTGAACAGGGTGGTTTTGCCGGCGCCATTCGGGCCGATAAGGCCAAGGATCTCGCCTTCCTCGATGGCGAACGAGACGCCGTCGAGCGCGACGATGCCGCCGAAGCGCAGAGCGATGTCGCGGATTTCAAGCAACGGCATGCGCCGGCCGGCGTCGCTGCCCGGTCCGTGCGTCGCCGTGACACCGGCACTAGCCACGGCCCGCCGCCAATGACCGCAACAGACGCGGGCGGTGCATTCGCGCCGTCCTCCCGATTGTCTCTCTTGAGCCGAAGCCGGCGCGACCCTGCCGGCCGCGAGTCGCCGAGTCAAGGCGCTATCGCCGGCCGCTCCGGGCTGGGGTCTTGCGGCTGATCGACAAGCGAAGGCAAATCCGGGATCATCCGACAGCCGGCGATCAAGCCGAGCGCTCTTCGCGACCGCGATGAGCCCTGGCCGCTGTGCCGCCGGACGACAGATGATCGCGGAACGAGTGAGACCGTCCACGACGGTTCGGGGAAACGAGAGCGCGTCGAGACCGGGGGAAAGCCATGCCAGAGGTTAGCGGGTTGCTCATCTTCCTGATCGTCCTTGCGATCATCGTGCTGGCGGTGATCGCGCGCGGGGCGCGCACGGTGCCGCAGGGTTATCAATGGACGGTGGAGCGGTTCGGCCGATATCGGGTGACGCTGATGCCGGGGCTGCGGGTGATCAACCCGTTCATCGAACGGATCGGCCGCAAGGTCAATGTTCAGGAAACCGTGCTGGAGATCCCGCCTCAGAACGTCATCACCAAAGACAACGCCTCGGTCATCGTCGATGGCATCGTTTTCTACCAGGTCGTCGACGCCGCCCGTGCCTCCTACGAGGTGCAAGACCTCGAGTCGGCGGTGACCAACATAACCATGACCAACATTCGCACGGCGATCGGCGCCCTCGATCTCGACGAGACCCTGTCGAAACGCGACGAGATCAACGAGCGGCTGCTGCGCGTGCTGGACGCGGCGACCGAGCCGTGGGGGACCAAAATCACCCGCGTCGAGCTCAAGGACGTTCGTCCGCCCGAGGATGTTCAGCTGTCGATGTCAAAGCAGCTCACCGCCGATCGCGAGAGGCGGGCTGCAGTGATGCGCGCCGATGGCGTCAAACAGGCCGCGGTCCTCGAGGCCGAGGGTACCAAGCAGGCGCAGATTCTTGCCGCCGAAGGCCGGCTGGCGGCGGCACAGATGGATGCCCAGGCCCGCGAAAGGCTCGCCGAGGCCGAAGCGAAAGCCATCGCGGCAGTGTCGAAGGCGGTCTCGGAAGGCAATGTGCAGGCGCTGAACTACTTCATTGCCCAGAAATACGTCGAAGCGATGACCCAAATCGGCCAATCGCCAAACGCTCGACTGGTGCTTATGCCGATGGAAATCGGCGGGCTTGTCGGGACGATCGCCGGCATCGCCGAACTCGCCAAGAGCGCGCGCCCACCGGATTAGGGAGGCGCGAATGATGGCCATTCCCTGGTGGACCTGGGTGATTCTCGCGGGAATTCTCGCGCTGGCGGAGCTGCACGCGCCGGGGAGCTATCTGGTGTGGATCGCTCTCGGCGCCGCGCTCACGAGCGTGGTCGCGGCCGCGTTCGGGGTATCGGTTGGAGGGCAAATCGGCAGCTTTGCCGTGGCGTCCGCGCTCAGCTGCGTTATCGGTTATTTCGTGTATCGCCGGTTGCATCGGCGGCGCCGGGGAGAGCCCCCGCTAAACGAGAGAGGCCTGGCAATGGTCGGCGCCCGCGGCACGGTTTGCGAAGCGTTTTTCAACGGGCGCGGCAAGGTGCGGCTGGGCGATGGCGTCTGGCTCGCCGACGGCCCCGACCTCGCCGAGGGTATGCCCGTTGTCGTCAGCGCGGTGCGCGGGACGCGGCTCGTTGTGCAAGCGGTCGAACCGAAATCGGGCGCCGGTCCCGCGGAAGCCGCACGCGCCTGACGGTCCCGGTCAAAAACGCTTTAACAGTCGCTCTATGTAATCGAGTTCAATCTGAGGTCGCGAACGTTCGCCGGCACGACGGCGCAGTTCATCCAGAATCTGTCGCGATTTTTGCAACATGTTCCCGTCGGGGATTTTAACGTCGCCCTGATCGAAAGTGCCATTGTTTGACATCGGTCGACCGAACGGGTCGCGCTCGACCCGGTCGCGTGGATCGCGGTCGGTCGCGCCGACCTCGTCGCTATTGGGGTCGCCCCACATGTTGCCAAGGCGCTGCCGGAGCTGCTGGGCAAAATCGCGCGCCGCCTGCTGCAGCTGGTCGAGCGCTTCGGTTTGCGGCCCAATCGCCGCACCGGGCCGACTGCGCTGCAACGCGCCGGTGGCATCGCGCATCGCCCGCTCGGCCCGGCCGAACGGCTCGGGGATCTCGCCCATCCCGTCGCCGAGCTGCCGCATGATCTCGCCGAGCCCGCGGCGCAACCCCTCTTGCTGGCCGGCGGCATCACCCATTTCGCCGGGTTCCCCGGTATCGGCCTGGTCGTCGCCGGGCTGCTGCCCTGGCTGCTGCCCCGGTTGCTGCCCTGGTTGCTGCCCCGGTTGCCCATTGCGGTCCTGCTGACCCTGCTGGCGCTGGGCGCGGAAACTGCGGTCGAGCAATTGCTGTTGGCGTTGCATCATTTCCTGCAAGCCGCGCATCATTTTTTGCGCCTGGTTTGCGCCGCGCTGCTGCATCTGGCCGGGGCGGGCGGCACGCAGGTTTTCCAGCATGTTCTGCAGCTGCGACAGCAGGTCGCGGGCCTCTTCGCGCGCGCCGCTGCGGGCCAGATCACGGGCGCGGTCGAGCATCCGTTGCAGATCCTGTCCGGTGAGAACCTGTGAGGGGTCAATCGGCGTCGTTGCCTCGTTCGGATGGCGCTGCAGCTCTTGCGCCAGCGCTTGCAAATATCGGTCGAGCGCCTCGCGCAGCTCGTGCATCAGCCGCTCGATTTCGGCGTCGGGCGCGCCCTTGGCGAGGGCGTCCTGCAACGCCTGCTGGAGTCGGCGCAGATCGCGCTCGGCGATCGACATATGGCCGTCCTCGATGCGCAGCGCGGTGTCCCACAACAGCTGTTCGATCGCGGCGATCGCGTCCTTGCCTTCGTCACGGCGCAGCCGCTGCTCGGCCAGCCGCAGCGCGAGATACACCACGGTATCGTCGCGATAAAGCGCCGGTCGCTTGTTCAAATCGCCGAGGATCTCGGCGACCGCTTCGGCCGAACCCGGGTCCTTCGCCAGTTCCTTGCGCTGGTCGACGATTGCGTGCGCCACCGGATGGTGAAAGACGCGTTCGGGCAGGATGATCCGCAGCTTCTCGCTCTCGCCGGTCTGGCCGAGCGCATCGCTCGCGACGAGCCGGATCTCGACCGGCAGGCCGGCCCAGGGATGCGGCGACAGATCGTGATAGCTCGTCGCCTCGGCGTCCTTGCGGTGCAGGCCCGGCAAGGGCAGCTCGAGTTCGATCAAATCCCCGGGCGCATCTTCGGGGGTGGCGCCACCCTGGCGGCGGATCACCGCCTTCGCGCTCTCGACCCCGTAATCGTCGCTCGCCCGATAATCGAGGCGCAGCGCGGCGCGCGCCGTGGGTTTGGGCGGCTGGGCGAAAGCGATCGTCGGCGGGTTGTCGGGAATGACCTCGATCGGCCAGCTTCCAAGCACCCTCCCGCCCTGGCTCAGGGTGAGCAGCTTGCCGCCGGTCAGCGTGGCTTCGAAGCGGAAATTCTGCTTGTCGACCGCGGCGAAATCGCTGGCCTCGCCGTCGATCTCCAGGCGCGGCACGGCACTGCCGCCATGCACCTGGGCAAGTAAGGCGCTCCCGGCCGGAACCTGCACCCTCTCGCTGTCGCCGGTCCGCAGGAATTGCGGCGCGAGCCCGGTGTATTCGGGCGGTGTCAGCCACAAATCGAAGCTCGCCGCGATCCCTGCCGGCCCGCCATCGAAACTGGGCGAAAAGGCGCGCGCGACCCGGTCATGCCAATCGGCGCCGGCGTCGATCGCGCCCAGCAGCAACAGGATGGCGAGCACCGAGCGCACTCCCCACGGGTCGCGCCGCGCTAGGCCCGCCGCGGGCCAGCCGACCCGCAATCGGCGCACCGCCTGTGCCATCCGGCGCTGATGCGCCGCCCACAATTCGGCCGCTTGGCCGTCGAGTGGGGCGCTCGGGCGATCGGCAAGCGCCTGTAACGGGCGATGCTGCAATCCGCTCGCCTCTTCGATGCGGCGTCGGGCCATTATCGGATCCGGCCAGGCGCCGATCCCGACCGCGCGCAATCCCCACGCCACCGCGCTGGCGAAAGCGATCGCGAAGAGCGCGAGGACGCCCGCATGCACCGCGCCCGGCAACCGCGGCAGCACATCGAAGAGGGCCGACACCGCGAGCATGCCGAGAACGCACAATGCTGGCCAGGCCGCCGGCCACACCCGTTCCCACATCAGCGCGGCGCGCGCCAGCCGCAATCGCCCGACGAGCCGGCGCCCGCCTAACGATGATCTGGCTGGAGATGATCTGGGCGCGGGCCGATCGGTCATGCAGCGCCTCGCTTCCGCGCAGGCTCCTCGGTCAGCTCCCTTGGCGGATCGGCGAGCCAATCGGGAACGGCATCCAGCCCGAGCATCGCATCATAGCTCGGCCGCGCCCGGATGACCGCATACCGGCTGCCGGAAGCGAGCACCTCGGGCACGAGCAGCCGGCTGTTATAGGTCGAGCTCATCACCGCGCCATAGGCTCCGGCACCGGTCAGTGCCACGAGATCGTCCTCGGCAAGCGGCGGGAGGTCGCGCCCGGTGGCGAAGGTGTCGGCGGTTTCGCAGACCGGCCCGGCGACATCGGCCGGGCTCAGCACCGCGCCGGAGAGGGGCAGCCGCACCGGGACGATATCGTGCCATGCCTCGTAAAGCGCCGGTCGGATCAGATCGTTCATCGCCGCATCGAGAATGACGAACCGCTTGCTCGCCCCCTCTTTGACATAGACCACCCGGGCGACCAACAACCCGGCCGAGCCGCACAGCACCCGGCCGGGTTCGAAGGCGAGATCGAGCCCCAGCGCGCCGAAGGCTTCCCGCACCAGCGCCGCATAGGCGCTGGGCTCGGGCGGCCTCTCGCCGTGATACCGGATGCCGAGGCCGCCGCCGAGATCGAGCCGATGCACGGCAAACCCGGCGCCGCGCAATTCGAGGACCAGCTCGGCGAGACGCGCGAAGGCGTGGCGAAACGGCTCGAGATCAACCAGCTGCGAGCCGATATGCATGGCCAGCCCGACCGGCTCGATGCCGGGCAGCTCTCCCGCCAGGCGATAAGCCTCGCCGGTATCCTCTATGTCGATGCCGAACTTGTTCTCCTTCTTGCCGGTGGCGATCTTGGCGTGGGTCAGCGCATCGACATCTGGATTGACCCGGATCGCGATCCGGGCGGTGTCGCCACGCGCCACTGCGACCTCGCTGAGCCGCCGCAGCTCGGGGATCGACTCGACATTGATCTGGTGGATGCCGGCGGCAAGCGCGGCGTCGAGCTCGGCGCGGGTCTTTCCGACACCCGAGAAGATGATGCGTTGCGGCGGGATGCCGGCGGCAAGCGCGCGGCGCAATTCGCCTTCCGAGACGACGTCGGCGCCGGCCCCGAGCCGGGCGAAGACCCGCAGCACGGCGAGGTTCCCGTTGGCCTTCACGGCATAGCAGATCAGCGGACGCGCCGGCGCGAAAGCCTCGGCAAACGCGGAATAGCGGGCGGCCAGCGCGCCGGCGGAATAGAGGTAGAACGGCGTGCCGACCGCCGCGGCGATGCGCGCGACCGGCACCGCCTCGGCAAAGAGCTCGCCATCGCGATAAGGAAAGAAATCAGGCACTCGGATAGGTCCTGGGAAAGGTGTTGGGCTGGTCGGGCGGCGGCTGCGGCGTACCCTTCTTGCCGCAACCGGCGAGCGCCAGCGCGATCAGTAGCACGACGAGGACCCGGGCGATCTTGCCGCTCATGCGAGAAACCTCTTGCGCGCGGCGGCGGCGGCTTCGCGCACCCGCGCCGGCGCGGTGCCGCCGAAGCTCGTCCGGCTGGCGACCGAGCGCTCGACATCGAGCGCCTCATAGACCGCTTGGGTGATCGCCGGTTCGACCGCCTGCAGCTCATCGAGCGGCAATTCGGCGAGAATGCAGCCGCGCGCCTCGGCGCGCTTGACGATCTCGCCGGTGAGGTGGTGGGCGCGGCGGAACGGCAGGCCCAGCACCCGCACCAGCCAGTCGGCGAGGTCGGTCGCGGTGCTGAAGCCGCGCGCCGCCGCCTCGCGCAGCCTCGCGCGGTCGGGGCGCAGGTCGCGGACCATCCCGGCGGTCGCGGCCAGGCACAATTCGAGCGCATCGGCCGCCTCGAACACCGGGAGCTTGTCTTCCTGCATATCCTTTTGATAGGCGAGCGGCAGCCCCTTCATCACCGTCAGCAGCGCCATAAGCGAGCCGTTGAGCCGTCCGGTCTTGGCGCGGACCAGCTCGGCGGCGTCGGGGTTGCGCTTTTGCGGCATGATCGAGCTGCCGGTGGTGAACGCATCGCTGAGCCGGATAAAGCCGAACGGCTCGCTCGACCACAAGACGATCTCCTCGGCAAAGCGCGACAGATGGCTGCCGGCGAGCGCCGCGGCGGCGAGAAATTCGATCGCGAAGTCGCGGTCGGAGACGGCATCCAATGAATTTGCCGCGGGCCCATCGAAGCCGAGCGCGGCGGCGGTCGCGGCGCGGTCGATCGGAAAGGCGGTGCCGGCCAGCGCGGCGGCGCCGAGCGGGCATTCGTTGAGCCGCCGCCGGCAGTCGGCGAGCCGGCCGCGGTCGCGCCCGATCATCTCGACATAGGCCAGGAGATGGTGCCCAAAGGTCACCGGCTGGGCGATCTGGAGATGGGTGAAGCCGGGCATCACCCAATCGGCATGAGCCTCGGCCCGGTCGATCAGCGCCGCCTGCAAATCCCGCATCGCGACATCGCTGCGCTCGATCGCGCCGCGCACCCAGAGGCGAAAATCGGTGGCGACCTGGTCGTTGCGCGAGCGCGCGGTATGCAGGCGCCCGGCAACCGGGCCGATCAGCTCGGCGAGCCGCGCCTCGATGTTGAGGTGGATGTCTTCATTGGCCTCGCTGAACGCAAAGGTGCCGCCCTCGATCTCGGTGCGGATTTGCCCTAGACCCTGGGCGATCGCGGCGCCATCTTCCGCGGTCAGGATCTTTTGCGCGACGAGCATCGCGCAATGCGCCAGAGAGCCGGCGATATCCTCGGCGTAGAGCCGCCTGTCGAAATCGATCGAGGCATTGATGCGGCGCATGATCGCGGCAGGACCGCCGGCGAAGCGGCCCCCCCAATTCGGATTGGTCTCGCGGTCAGCTTGGTTCGGCACCGTTGCGGTTGCGCTCCTTGTCGCCCTCTCGGCGGCCGCGGCGGCCGAGGAAGAAAAGCTAAGGCTCGGCGAGTTTATCGCGGAGAGCGCGCCGCAGCCAGCGCCAGAGACCGCCTTCACCGATGTCGACGGCAAGACGGCGAGCCTGGCCGATTTCAAGGGTAAGCCGGTCGTCGTCAATTTGTGGGCGACCTGGTGCCAGCCTTGCCTCAAGGAGATGCCCTCGCTCGACCGCCTGCAGGCCGCGCTTGATGACAAGCTCGCCGTCGCGGCGATCTCCGAGGACCACGGTGGGGCTGAGCGTGTCGGCCCGTTTGTCGCCGCCATGGGGCTGCGGAAGCTCAAGATCTACCTTGACCCGCAATCCGATGTCGGCCACGCCTTCCACGTGCGCGGGCTCCCGACGAGCATCGTCATCGACGCGAGGGGCCGGGTGGTCGGGCGGGTCGAGGGCGCCGCCGAGTGGGATTCCGCGACGATGATGGCCGTACTTAGGCCGTTGTTGGGCGCGGCGCGCTGAGCACCTCGTGCAGGAAGCGGCCGCCCCGTTCCAGCCCTTCCGGATCGATCGTATGCTCGGCCCCGACGCAGGCCAGGGTCTCGACCGCGACCCCGGCGCGCTGCAGTGCAGCTTCCGCCGCGGCCAGCGATTCGAACGGCACCAGCGGGTCCTCGGTGCCGTGCACCAGCAGCACAGGCGGGCGCGAGCGCAATTCCTCCGGCAGCAGATCCGCCGCGATCAGCCGTCCGGAATAGCCGAGAATGCCGGCCAGCGGGGTGGCGCGGCGCAGACCGACGAACAGCGCCATCATGGTGCCCTGCGAAAAGCCGACCAGCGCCGCGGCGCTCTCGTCGAGGCCGCGTTTCTGCAGCTCGTCATCGATG
>JBGPTQ010000007.1:0-14659 GCA_041490725.1 Allostellaceae bacterium
CGCAGCGAGCGGCCGATCAGGCGCTGAATCTCCTGGGTCCGGCCCGACTGCCGGCCGCGCGCCGCCTCGCGATCGCTGCGGGTGTGGGTCGAGCGCGGCAGCATGCCGTACTCGGCGGTGACCCAGCCGCGTCCGGTATTGCGCAGAAACGGCGGCACCCGCTCCTCGATCGTTGCGGCGCACAGCACATGGGTGTCGCCGAACCGCGCCTGGCACGAGCCCTCGGCGTATTTGGCGACACCGGGCTCGAGAGTGACCAGGCGCATCGCCTCGGGGCCCCGTCCGGAAGGTCGCATATCCTAGTCTCCCCTCAAAACAGGCTGCCCTGCCCGACTGGCGGTACGGAGCGACGTACCGGCCGCCGCGAGCCGCCCGCGATCACGCCGACCTTGCCGTCGTAGAATTCGAGCTCCAACGCAGCCCCGGGCCGGACCTTCGCCGCCTCGGCAACAACATGCCCGGTGTTGTCCAGCACCATGACATAGCCGCGACGGAGCATGGCCTCGTGGCGCTCCGAATGGGTCGCGAGGCGGCCGGCGAAATTGTCGGTTGCGGTGCGCTTGGTATCGAGAACGCGGGCCATCGCGATCGCCAGCCGCCGCTCGACATCGCCGAAACGGTCGCGCGCCCGACCAACATCGGCGGCGAGGGTGGTCGGCCGCAGACCGGAAGCGGCGAGGTCGAGGCGCTGTCGCGCGGTGGCGAAGCGCGTGCCGATCGCGAGGCGCAGCCGCTCGCTGCGGTCGTCGAGGCGCTGCGCGGCGGCGCCGAGCAAATCCTGCGGGTCGGGCAGGCCGCGCGCGAGGCCGCTGAGGTGCAGCCGGCGCTCGCTGAAGAGCCGCGCCAGGCTGCCGGCGAGGCGCGCCGACTTGCCGCCAAGCTCGGCGACGAGATCGAGCCGCACCGGCACCGCCATCTCGGCCGCCGCGGTCGGGGTCGGCGCGCGCAGGTCGCTGGCATAGTCTATGAGGGTCGTGTCGGTCTCGTGACCGACCGCGGAGATCAGCGGGATCGCCGACCCCGCGGCGGCGCGCACGACGATCTCCTCGTTGAACGCCATCAGATCTTCGAGGCTGCCGCCGCCGCGCGCGACGATGATCAGGTCGGGGCGCGGCACCGGTCCGCCGGGTCCGATTCGGTTGAACCCGTCGATCGCCGCCGCGATCTGCGATGCCGCGCTCTCGCCCTGCACCACGACCGGCCAGATCAGCACACGGCGCGGAAACCGGTCGGCGAGGCGATGCAGGATGTCGCGGATCACCGCCCCGGTGGGCGAGGTAACGATGCCGATCACCTCGGGCAGAAACGGCAGCTTCTGCTTGCGCTCGGCGGCGAAGAGGCCCTCGGCCGCGAGGCGCTGGCGCCGCTCCTCCAGCAGGCGTAAGAGGGCGCCGATCCCGGCCAGCTCGATTCGGTCGACGATCAGCTGATATTTCGAGCGACTGGGATAGGTGGTGAGGCGTCCGCTGCACACCACCTCCATCCCGTCCTCGGGCTTGAGGTCGAGGCGCAGCGCCGTGGTGCGCCAGCACACCGCGTCGAGCACCGCGTCGGCATCCTTCAGCGCGAAATAGCAATGCCCGGAACCGACGCGCTTGAAGCCGGAGATCTCGCCGCGCACCCGGACCTCGCCAAAGCCGTCCTCGATCGAGCGCTTGAGCGCCAAGGACAGTTCGGAGACGGTATACTCCGGCAGGTTCGACCCAGGACTGGGTGCCGGGGGCGGCGGAGCGGTAAGTGGCAGATCGTTCATCGCGCCATAATACCGGAGCCGGGAGACAAGAGCGATGCGGGTGCCAAAGGTTGTCCCTCTTTCCCACCGAGATTGCTTCGTCGCTGCGCTCCTCGCAATGACGCCCTGTTTGCTGTCATTGCGAGCCCACGGGTCGGCGCTTCGCGCCGCCCGAGGACAGGCTCCGCGAAGCAATCTCGATGAGCCAGGTGGCTAATGAAAATCCTCGTCATCGGGTCGGGTGGGCGCGAGCACGCGCTCGCCTGGGCGATTGCGGCCTCGCCCTTGGTCGATCGCCTCTACTGCGCGCCGGGCAACGCCGGCATCGCCGAGGAGGCGGAATGCGTCAGGGTCACCGCGAGTGATACCCCGGGCATCCTCGCCTTCTGCCGCCGTGCCGCGATCGATTTTGTCGTTGTCGGCCCCGAGGCGCCGCTCGTCGGCGGCCTCGTCGATGCGCTCGAAGGCGAGGGGATCGCCGCGTTCGGCCCGAGTGCGGCGGCCGCCGCACTCGAAGGCTCGAAAGGCTTCATGAAGGATCTGTGCGCCCGCGAAAACATCCCGACCGCCGCCTATCGCCGGTTTCGCGATGCCGCCGCGGCGAAGGCCTACATCGCCGAACAGGGCGCGCCGATCGTCGTCAAGGCCGACGGGCTCGCCGCCGGCAAGGGGGTCGTCGTCGCCGCCAATGTCGCCGAGGCTTACGCGGCGGTCGATGTGGCGCTTGGAGAGGGCCGCTTCGGCATGGCCGGCGCCGAGATCGTCATCGAGGAGTGTCTGGTCGGCGAGGAAGCGAGCTTTTTCGTGCTGGTCGACGGCGCGAACGCGCTGCCGCTCGCCGCCGCGCAGGACCATAAGCGGGTCGGCGACGGCGATACCGGCCCCAACACCGGCGGCATGGGCGCCTATTCGCCAACGCCGGCGGTGACCCCGGCGATCGAGGGCGCGGTGATGGAGCGCATCATCCTGCCCACCGTGCGGGCGATGCATCGCGATGGCCGCCCGTTCAAGGGCCTCCTCTATGCCGGGCTGATGCTGACCCCGGACGGGCCGAAGCTGCTCGAATACAACGTCCGCTTCGGCGACCCCGAGGCCCAGGCATTGATCATGCGCCTGAAGAGCGACCTCCTACCCGCATTGATCGCGGCGCGCGACGGAAACCTGAAAGACGTCGATCTGCGCTGGTATGACGAGGCGGCGCTGTGCGTCGTGATGGCCGCCCAGGGCTACCCCGACGATCCGCAGCACGGCAGCGAGATCCGCGGCCTCGATCACGCGGCGAGCGACCCGGAGGTCAAGATCTTCCACGCCGGCACCCGGCGCGAGGGCGACCGGCTGATCGCCGATGGCGGCCGCGTCCTCGGCGTCACCGCGCGCGGCCAGGACCTCGCCGCCGCCCGCGAGCGCGCCTACCGCGCTGTCGACCAGATCGACTGGCCCGAAGGCTTCTGCCGCCGCGACATCGGCAAACGTGGCATCGCCTGACGCACAACCGGTTGCAACCTAGCCTACCTAGCCATATTTTATGGCCTTGATGGCAAGAAGGGCATATCGATGCAGGTAAACATACTTGAGGCCAAGAATCGCCTGTCGCAGCTCATCAAATCCGTACAGGCCGGGGAGGAGGTCGTTATCGCCAACCGTGGCGAACCGGTGGCCCGTCTCGTGCCGGCCGGAAGAGCGTCGGCGACCGCAACAGGCAGGGGCAGCGGTCGAGCCATCCTCGACTGGCTCGGCAGCCATCCGCTGCCCGACTATGCGCGGCGTTCCGCCGTGGAAATCGATGCCGCAATCGAAAACGAGCGCGAGTCGTGGGGCTGATCTATCTCGATGCCTGCCTGGTAATTTACCTGATCGAGCGGCATGCACGCTGGGGCGACCCGGTGGCTCATGCCATGGCACAAGCGGGCGACGCGCGCTTCGCCGTCTCGCCGCTGGTCAAGTGCGAATGCCTCGTTGGGCCGATCAAGCGCGGCGATCCGGTGTTGCGGGAGGCTTATGTCGAGTTGTTTGACCAGCTCGTATCCCTCGCGATGCCTGAGCCGGTGTACCTGCAAGCCGCCGACTTGCGCGCGCGCTTTGGACTGAGGACGCCGGATGCCCTGCACCTCGCCTGCGCCCAGCACCATCGGTGCGACGCGTTGTGGACCAACGATGACCGTCTGACCCGCGCGTCGCACGGGCTGGCCCGCAATGTGCTCGGCGTGTCGCCAGAAGAACGCGATGTCTGAAGGCGCAGCGCCGCAGCAAGAGCGCAAGCGCGCCTACCGCGCCGTCGACCAGATCGACTGGCCCGACGGCTTCTGCCGCCGCGACATCGGCAAACGTGGCATCGCCTGAGTTCGGACCGCGGCCGTCCCGGCCGCATGCGGGCGAGACGCCCGCGGTCCACGCCGGCCGCTAAGGTTATCCTTTCGGCCAGTCCCGGCGGATCGGGTCCTTTCCGTCCCAGCCGATAGCGGCTTCGCGCACCTGATCGAAGATGCGCATGCGGGTCGGCGTCGCCTCGGCCATCTCGACAATCGTGCCGGGGTGGCCCTCGTTGAGGAAATAGATGAAGGGCCCGCGTGGGGTGTCGCCTTCCTGGCCGATCTGCCAGCCGGTCGCCAATGCGCGCTCGCGGATCTCGTGGTAGTTCACCGGCCAGCTCGACCAGTGCTGCATCCCCTCGTGGCCTTCGGCGAGGAAATCGCGATAAAGGCTAGGGGATTCGCAGCGCTGCTGGATCAGTTCGAGCTGCACATCGCCCGAATTGGCGAGCGCGATCGAGACCTTGATGTCGTAAGCCCGTCCCCGGTAGCGGAACTCGTCCAGGGGCAACTGCTCGGCATAGAACCACGGGCTGATGCCGCACACCTCGACCCAATGACGCATCGCCTTGTCGATGTCGCGGACAACGATCCCCACCTGACGCATTGGCCCAAACAGACGGCTCATCCTATCCTCCTCCAAAGCACGGGAACCCTCGCGGGCAAAACCGCGATAGAACATGCCAGGGATTGCCGATCATGACAGGACAGTGCCGCGCATGAAAAGCCGGGTTCACGTACGCCATCAGAGACGCATCCTCTGCGTCTTTCCGCGCTACGCGCCGAGCTTCGGCACGTTTCAGCACGCCTATCCGCTGATGGACGGGGTGCGCGCCTTCATGCCGCCGCAAGGGATCCTCGTGGTCGCCGCCTACCTTCCCCCGGAGTGGCAGGTCCGGCTCGTCGACGAGAACATCTGCCCGGCGACGGAAGAGGAGTTCGCCTGGGCCGATGCGGTTTTCGTCAGCGGCATGCATGTGCAGCAGGCCGAGATCGCCGGCATCGCGGCGCGCGCTCGCGCGGCGGGCAAGGCGAGCGTGCTCGGCGGCCCCTCGGTGTCGGCCTCTCCCGAGGATTATCCGCAATTCGATTACCTGCATCAGGGCGAGATCGGCGATGCCACCGACGCGCTGATCCGCGCCCTCGACGACGATCCGCGCCCGCCGCCCGCGCAGCGGCGGCTCACCACGGCCGAACGACTGCCGCTCGCCGATTTTCCGCTGCCGGCCTACCATCTCATCGCGGGCAGGCGATATTTTCTCGGCAGCGTCCAGTTTTCGAGCGGCTGCCCGTACCGCTGCGAGTTCTGCGACATTCCGGCGCTCTATGGCCGCCAGCCGCGCCTCAAAGAGCCGCAGCAGATCCTTGCCGAGCTCGATGCGATGCTCGCCGCCGGCATTACCGGCTCGGTCTATTTCGTCGACGACAATTTCATCGCCAACAAAAAGGCGGCGCGCGCGCTGCTGCCACATCTGATCGAATGGCAGAAGCGGCGCGGCTATCCGGTGCAGTTTTCCTGCGAGGCGACCCTCAACATCGCTCTCTGCCCGGACATCCTCGCGATGATGCGCGAGGCCTGTTTCTACGCCGTGTTCTGCGGCATCGAGACGCCGGAACTGGGGGCGCTCGACGCCATGCGGAAGTCGCACAACCGGGTCATGCCGATCCTCGACGCGGTCGCGACGATCAACAGCTTCGGCATCGAGGTTGTGTCGGGGATCATCCTCGGGCTCGATACCGACACGCCTTCAACCGCCGGCGCGCTGATCGACTTCATCGACCGGTCGCACATCCCGGTCCTGACGATCAACCTGTTGCAGGCCCTGCCGAAGACGCCGCTCTGGGACCGGCTGGCCGCCTCGGGCCGGCTCAGCCGCGACGGCAGGCTCGAATCGAATGTCGTGTTCGTCCGGCCCTACGACGAGGTGCTGGAGAGTTGGCGCGCCGCGATCCGCCATGCCTTCGCCCCCGATGCGATCTACCGGCGCTTCGCCTGGAATGCCTGGGCGACCTATGCGAACCGCGTTCGCCCGCCCTTGACCCGGGCCCGGCTCAACGCCGCAAACCTGCGCCGCGCCGTGGTGATCCTCGGCAAGATCCTGTTCCGGATCGGGCTCTGCGGCGACTACCGCCGCTCTTTCTGGCGTTTCGCCCTGCCGCTGTTGCGCGCCGGCCGGGTCGGCGAGCTGATCGCGGTCGCGCTCGTCGCCCATCACATGATCCGCTTCGCCCGCGAATGCACCGACGGCCGACAGAATGCCTCGTTCTATGCCGACCGCGTGAAGGCCACAGCGGACCAACCCGCCGCGGCGGCGTAGCACGCCGCTTCAAGAGAGGGCGGCACGCAGCGGCAGACCGGCGACGGCGATCATTTCCCCGGCGGCGCGGGCGGCGCTGCGGTTCCACTGTGCTTGGCGCCGAACAGGGTCGTGAAGTCCAGCAGATCGGAGGGTAGCGCGATGAGGTTCGCCGGCAGTCCCCGGCTCGCCAAACCCTCACCGAGGCCTTCCTTGATTCTGACGTCCGCCAAGGCCTGGAGCGTCTGCAGAACCGGTTTGACGGTGTCGGCAATGTACTTGTCGTTGATCGCTTTCTGCACGGTCTGATCGAAGGTGAACGTATCGGCCCAGCCGATGTAGTCGAGCGTGATGCCGCGCTCCACGAGAAACGCCGTCATCGCCGTCGCTATGTTCTTCATGATGGCGCCGGAATCCTTGTTGTCGTCGTTGAGCGTGCGGGTGCTGATCTCCTGGCAGACCAGGCTCAGCGCCTCGCCGCGCCCGACCTTGTCCATCACGTCGGCGACGCTGCGCGCGTTGTACACCGAGGTGAAGACGATTGCGGGATCGGACGCGTTGCCCGTGGGCGGTATCGTTCCGAAATAGTACAGGTATCGCGCCGCGTCTTCCTCGCGCACCGACACGCCGATCGAAACCCCGGCCGTGACGTCGAGCCCCTCGGAGCTCTGGCACGGCATGCCCTCGTTCTTGTTGGAGGTGCCGCGGCTGGCCGCCGTCACCCATTCGCGGTTGTAGGGCGTGCGGTCGACGATGATCACCCGCGCCGACGGGACATAGAAGTCGGACCAGGCGCCGGAACCGCTCAGCTTGACATGCGGGATGACCACCCGCTTGGCGGCGATCTTGTTCGCCTTCAGATAGTCGAGCGACATGAACTGCGCCTGGCTGTCCTTGTTCGCGCCGGCATCGGGGATCACGAACGCCGATTGGTTCGGCAGGATGTAGATCGCCTCGGTGTAATCGGTTTTTTCGTAGTAGGCCCAGGCGTGCGGCGCCGCTGTGAGCAGCGCGAACAGCACGGCGGCGGCCCGGATCGCGGTCAGCCAGCGCTTGGTCGGCACCCACCAGATCGCCGCGAGGAGGGCCAGCAGAGCCAGAAGCGGGATGCCGATGTTACCGAAAAATCTCATTCCCCACAGCGACGTGACGTAGGCGGCATCGCTGTTCTCGAGCTGCTTGACCGCGGCTCCTCCCGAGAGAACGGTGCTTACCGGATACAGCAGGAAGTTGAGCCAGCCATAGATCAGGACGGCGGCTAGCGTGGCGATGCCACGGCCCAAAAGTGCGTTCATTTTCCCTCTCCTCGTCGCGGTCTCTAGGTAACGCAGCGGGCCTGCCATTGGCCAGTGCCGAACTGGCTCTGGTTTACGATGCCCTCGCTGGCGGCGCCGAGCGCCACCGCGGCGGCGCTGCCACAGGTCACGATCCCCCATTCGGCGCCGGTCAATTCGGCGATGCGCTTGCCGGCGGCCTCCATCAGCTCGTCGAGGTTGACGAATTGGCGCGAGGCGGCATCCATCGCCGCGCCCCCCTGCGGCAGCATCAGGCTGCCGCCATGCATCGTGCGCACGCTGCAGCAATTGATGAACGGGCGCACGCCGAGCGCGAGATAGGGGTTGGCGTTGTTTGACGCAGAGCGGGGCATGTCGTCTCCCCAAGGGGCCGAAGATGGGCCGGGCGCGGCACTATACCAGCAAGGTAATGGCTGTCATTGCGAGGAGCGGAGCGACGACGCAATCCCGGTGGCCCGAGCTTACCTGGCGCGAGATTGCTTCGCTCCGCTCGCAATGACACCACGGGCGCTTCGTTGATCCGCGCAGGCGAAAGGCCCATGTCGTGCGGATGAGCCAGATCACCCAGCCCGAAGCGGCCCGCCCCCTCCCTAACCCTCCCCCGCGAGCGGGGGAGGGAAGGGTGGGGGCGGCGCTCGTGCTGTTTTCCGGCGGGCAGGATTCGACGACCTGCCTCGCCTGGGCGCTCGCCCGCTTCGCGGCGGTCGAGACGATCGGCTTCGATTATGGCCAGCGCCATCGGGTCGAGCTCGATTGTCGGGGGCGAATCACCGAGCGCCTGCGCCGCGAATTTCCGCAATGGGGCGAGAAGCTCGGTCCCGATCATCTGATCGATCTCGCCGTGCTCGGACAGATCAGCGACACCGCGCTGACCCGTGACAGCGCGATCGCCTTCGCCGAGAGCGGGTTGCCGAACACCTTCGTCCCCGGCCGCAACCTGTTGTTCTTCACCTTCGCCGCGGCCACAGGCTATCGTCGCGGGTTGCGGCATCTGGTCGGCGGCATGTGCGAGACCGATTATTCGGGCTATCCCGACTGCCGCGACGACACGTTGAAGGCCTTGCAGGCGACCCTCTCGCTCGGCATGGACCATCGCTTCGTGATCCACACCCCGCTGATGTGGCGCGACAAGGCGGCGACCTGGGCGCTCGCCGGCGAATTGGGCGGCATGCCCCTCGTCGAGTTGATCCGCGAGGAGACCCACAGCTGCTACCAGGGCGAGCGGACCCATCGCCACCAATGGGGCTATGGCTGCGGTACCTGCCCGGCCTGCGAGCTGCGCCGGAAGGGATGGGAGGCGTTTGCCCAAGAGTCGTCATTCCGGGATGCCCCGGAATGACATCATGGGGGGCCGTTGAAGCATGAGCTACGCGGTCAAGGAGATTTTCTATACCCTGCAGGGCGAGGGCGCGTTGACCGGCCGTCCGGCGGTGTTCTGCCGTTTCGCCGGCTGCAATTTGTGGTCGGGTCGCGAGGAGGATCGCGCGGCGGCGATCTGCTCGTTTTGCGATACCGACTTCGTCGGCACCGACGGCACCTCTGGCGGCCGTTATCGCGACGCCGCGGCGCTCGCCGCCGGGGTCGCGGCGCTGTGGCCGCCCGGGCAGCAAGCCCCCGTGGAGCAAGAACGCGGGTCGGCCCGCTTTGTCGTGTGCACCGGCGGCGAGCCGCTGCTCCAGCTCGACCCCCCGCTGATCGAGGCCCTGCACGAACGCGGCTTCGAGATCGCGATCGAGACCAACGGCACGATTGCGCTGCCGCCCGGCCTCGACTGGGTTTGCGTCAGCCCGAAGGCGGGGGCACCCCTCGTCGTGACCGCAGGCAACGAGCTGAAGATCGTCGTGCCGCAGCCGGGGTTCGACCCGCAGGAATTTGCCGCGCTCGATTTCCGCCGCTTCTCGGTCCAGCCGATGGACGGCCCCGACCGCGCCCGCAACACCGAGTGGGCGATCCGGTTCTGCCTCGCGCACCCGCAATGGCAACTCAGCCTGCAAACCCACAAGGTGACCGGGATCCGGTGATCACCGCGGAATGGTGGGTTTCGCGCCGCTCAACCCACCCTACAAATCCGTGCGGTAGGATGGGTTGAGCGAAGCGAAACCCATTGCCGGTGGGGGTTCTCTCAAATCACCGCCAGCACCTTTTCCGGTGGGCGGCCGAGCGCGGCCTTGATGCCCGAGACGACGATCGGCCGCTCGACGATGATCGGGTTCTTGACCATGGCCGCAATCAGCGCCTCCTCGGATAGCTTCGCTGGGTCGATCCCGGCGGCGGCCGCTTCCTTTTTGCGCACCAATGCCTTGGCCGGCATTTTGAGCTGGCCGAGCAGCGTCTTCAGCCCGGCGGTGGTGTACGGTGTCTTGAGGTACTCGACGATCTCGGGCTCAATTCCCTTCTCCCGCAACAGGGCCAGGGTCTTGCGCGAGGTGTTGCAGCGCGGGTTATGGTAGATGCGGACCGGCATGGCCTTCCCTCCTCGAATGATCGTGCTCAACGGGGTAGACTTGGCCGACCCGGAACGCAAGGGGCGGGACAGGCATCCGGTTTCTACTAAAACGTGTGCGTGGTCTCGTGATACGTGCTCAACTCAGGTATGGGACGTTTGAATCGATGGCATTGCCGCGTTTTCGTGCCCAGCGGGTCGGCCGCCGGACGGTCGTGACGCGAGTGTGACGAGCATGGCTCGCACCAAGGCGGAGCGCAGCGACGCACTCTTCCGGGCCGTGGTCGAGGCGGCGCTCGACGGGATCGTCGTGATCGACCGCACCGGCGTGATCCGATCCGTAAACAAGGCGACCGAACGGATCTTCGGCTACACCGCCGCGGAGCTCGCCGGCCAGAACGTCAGGATCCTGATGCCGGAGCCTTACGTCGGCGAGCACGACGGCTATCTCGCCAATTATCTGCGGACCGGGGAAAAGAAGATCATCGGCATCGGCCGCGATGTCTCCGGCCGGCGCAAGGACGGCTCGATTTTCGCAATGTCCCTGGCGGTCGGCGAAGCGCAGGTCGAGGGCGAGGTCAACTTTGTCGGGATCATCCGCGACATCAGCGAGCGCAAGACGGCCGAGCTGGCGCAGCGTGAAGGCGAGCTTCGTCTGCGCTCGATCCTCGATACCGTGCCGGACGGGATTGTCGTCATCGACGAGCATGGCATGATCCAGTCCTTCAACCCCGCGGTCGAGCGGCTGTTCGGCTATGCGAGCCATGAGGTGGTCGGGCATAACGTCAGCATGCTGATGCCGTCGCCGTACAAGGATGCGCACGATTCCTATCTCGAGCGCTATTTGCGCACCGGCGAGCGCCACATCATCGGCATCGGTCGGATCGTCGTGGGCTTGCGCAAAGGCGGCGAGACCTTTCCGATGGAATTGCAGGTCGGCGAGTTTGCCTTTGGCGGCAGCCGCTTCTTCACCGGCTTCATTCGCGACCTGACCGAACAGCAGGCGGCAAAGCGCCGCATCCAGGACCTCCAGGCCGAGCTGCTGCATGCCTCGCGGCTCAGCGTGATGGGCCAGATGGCCTCGACGATGGCGCATGAGCTGAACCAGCCGCTGACCGCGGTGATGAACTATCTCGAAGCGGCGCGGCATCTCCTGGAGAGCGGGCCGCAATCGGCGGCGCGGGTCGGCGAGTTGATGGCGCGGGCGGTGGGGCAGGCCGAGCGCGCCGGCGACGTCATCCGCAAGCTGCGCCAATTCGTCAGCAAGGGCGAAACCGACCGCCGCGCCGAGAGCCTCAACAGACTGGTCGAGGAAGCGCTTGCGCTGGCCCTGGTGGGCGCCCGGCAGTCGGGAGTCCGCGTCAGCCTCGATCTCGACCGCAACCTGATGCCCGTCCTCGTCGACGCCGTGCAGATCCAGCAGGTCGTGCTTAACCTGGTGCGCAACGCCGTCGAGGCGATGGAAGCGGTCGAGCGTCGCGAGCTGATCATCGCCACGTGCGTGATAGCGGGCGAAAAGATGGCCGAGGTCCGCGTCGTCGACAGCGGGCCGGGGATCGCCCCCGAAGTCGCCGATCGGCTGTTCCAGCCCTTCGTCACCACCAAGCAGAGCGGCATGGGGCTCGGCCTGTCGATCTGCCGCGAGATCGTCGAGGCGCATCACGGACGCCTCACCGTCGTAGCGAACCCATCGGGCGGGACGGTGTTCCGGCTGACCCTGCCGATGCCCCCAGAGGAGTTAGAGGAGGAGGTCGCGGGTGCCGGGTGAACGCCTCGTCTATGTGGTCGACGACGACGAGGCGGTGCGCGAGTCGCTGTCGGCGCTGCTCGAGGCCAAATCGTATACGGTGCGGAGCTTTGCCCTCGCCCGCGACTTTCTCGGCGCCGCCCCGACCTTGCGGCCGGGCTGCCTGGTCGCGGATATCCGCATGCCCGAGATGGACGGGTTCGAATTGCAGCAGCACCTGACCGAGCGGGCCTTCAATTTCCCGCTGATCGTCATCACCGGCCACGGCGACGTGCCGCTCGCGGTGCGGGCGATGAAGGTCGGGGCGATCGACTTTATCGAAAAACCGTTCGCGGCGGAGGCGATCCTCGCCAGCGTTGAGGCGGCCTTGGCGCGCCTTGCAAAAACCGGCGAAGAGGATCCGATGGCGGCCACCGCGGCATTGCGGGTCGGCTTGCTGTCGCCGCGCGAGCGCGAGGTGTTGCAGGGCTTGCTGACCGGCCTTCCCAACAAATCGATCGCCTACGATCTGGCGATCAGCCCGCGCACCGTCGAGATCCATCGCGCCCGGGTGATGGACAAGATGGGCGCGCGCAGCCTCTCCGAGCTGATCCGCATGAGCCTGGCTGCCGGCCTGCAGCCGCGCCCCTGACCCCCAGGGCGACGCGCCGAGGGGGGCTATCCTCAGCCCCGTCCGCCGGCGAAAGCCGGAGCCACCTCGGCCATGAAGCGCGCCATCTCGTCCTTGACCTGGGCGTGCGGCTTCAATCCGACATTGACGTAGAGGATGACCTCGTCGATGCCGGCGGCCTCGACCTTCTTCAGCGTCTCGGTGATCTGCGCCGAGGAGCCGAGCAGCACCGAATTCTCGCTCAGATCCTGCGGCTGGACCTTGGTGAGCCGGTCGACGATTTCGACGAAATAGCGATAGCTCGGCGGCGCCGTCGCCGGATCGCCCGGAAAGGCGGCAGTCGCGCATTCGCGATAATAGCGGATCTGGCGCGCGCGCGCGGCCGCCTGCTCGGCCGGCGAGTCGGCGAAATGCAGGAAATAGCTGCACATCAGGCGCCCGGCCGGTTTGCCGTGGCGGGCACAGGTCTCGTGATAAAGATCCCTGACTTGGCGTAGCCCGCCAAAGGTCATCGCCGCGGCGAACGGCGCGACAATGAGGTTGCAGCCGAGCCGGCCAGCCAGCTCGATCGAGGGCCGCGAGAACGAGGCGACATAGGCGGGGATCGGCCGCTGCACCGGGCGCGGCGTGATCGCGACATCGTCGAAGTTGTAATGGGCGCCGTGGTGCGAGATCGGCCCGTCGGCCGCCCAGAGGCGCCGCACCACCTCCATCCCTTCTTCGAAGATCGCCTGGTTGTCGTCGAACGAGACATGGAACGGCGCGTATTCGCGCCGGTCATAACCGCGCCCGGCGGCGAAATCGACCCGACCGCCGGAGAGCATGTCGAGCGTCGCCCATTGCTCGGCGACCCGGATCGGATGGTGCAGCGGCAGCACGGTGACCGCGGGCGCGAGCCGGATGCGCTCGGTCTTCGCCGCGACCTGCGCCAGCAGCAGATCGGGGCAGGACAAGACGCCGAGCGTCGAAAAATGATGCTCGCCGATCCACGCCGAATGGAGCCCGACCTCCTCGGCATAGAGCGCCTCGTCGAGGATGTCGGCGATCAGCTGATTGGCGCTGCGCCGGTTGTCGAGGTAATGGTTGTCGCTCAAGGTGAAATAGCCGAATTGCAAGGAACTGCTCCTACCTAACGTTGGCCGCTATCGGCAGAGGAGCGGCATCTGATGCCAGTTACATACTCTGTCCGCCGGCGCGAGGAACCCGAGCGAACCAGCGGCCAACAGAGCCGCAAAAAGATTGAAACGGGCATTCCATGGCGCGTTCGCAACTGAACCGAGCGCCCAGAAAGCAGCGGAACTGAACCCGGAGAGTATACCAAAGAATGCTCCGGCAGGTTCGCGAGCCCAGAGCAGGCCAATCGTCAAAAAGGCGATGACGACCGCAATGATCAAAGCAGTGAGACTGACGCGCATCCGCTCGTTCGCCGATCAGTCGAAAATGCGCTTCAGGTCGGGTTTCTCCCCCTTCCGACGGGCGCGGGCCCATCGTTCCAGCGTGTCCAGATGCAAAATCAGAGCACCGGAAGTGCACACCAAGGCGAGCATCATAAAAACCGGCCACACGAGAAGTGGCGCAAAACCGGAAAACACGATCGTAATCACACTTCCCACGCCCAACAACATGCCCGCGTAGAGCCAGATGTCGCGCAGGACGGCGCGCTCCGCGGGGTCCCTCGCGGATTGCAGCCAGCGGATGGGCAGCCCAAACCGGAAGCGCGCGTGATAGGTGTTTTTAATCGTCATCGGCTCAAACGTAGGCGGTTACCGCCGCCTGTCAACCGAGGGCATCGCGATCACGCCGCCTTGGCCCACAACGCCTTGCTCGCGATCCGCGCCCCTTCGGCCAACGCCTTCAGCTTGACCCAGACGACGCTCGGATGCACCTCGCAGGTTGCGGCAAAGCTGGCGAAGCCGCAATCGGCGCCGGCGATCACGTTCTCGCGACCGACCGCCTGGGCGAAGCGGGCGATGCGCTGGGCAATCAGCTCGGGATGCTCGACGATGTTCGAGGAATGGGTGATCACCCCGGGATCAGCGCCTTGCCCTCGGGTAGTTTGACGCTCTCCCACACTTGCCACTCATGCTCGTGGCGCGGGTTGCCGGCCTCGAAGGAATAGGCGCCGGCATTGATCCTGAGCATGATGTCGACGATGTGCTTCAGCTCCATGTCGTGAACCCGCGGCCCGATGTTGATGCTGTAGCAGGTGTGATAGCGGATGCGGTC
>JBGPTQ010000008.1:0-14539 GCA_041490725.1 Allostellaceae bacterium
AGCCCGCCGCCCGCGATTTTGTCCTTCAATGCGTTAGCCATCGCAGGCCCCCCGTGCTGTCCCGATTTCCGCTAGCGAAGCGCCGCGCCGCGCTCGTACCAGACGCGGGTGCGCAGCACCAGCCACACCACCGACAGCATGACCGGCACCTCGACCAGGACGCCGACCACCGTCGCCAATGCCGCGCCCGAGCGGAACCCAAAGAGCGCGATCGCCGCGGCAACCGACAGCTCGAAGAAGTTGGAGGCGCCGATCAGCGCCGACGGGCAGGCAATGTTGTGCGGCACGCCGAGGATTCGGTTGAGGCCGTAGGCAATTCCCGCATTCAGATAGACCTGGATCACGATCGGCACGGCAATGAGCGCGATGATCAGCGGCTGGCGCACGATCTCGTCGCCCTGGAAGCCGAAGAGCAGCACCAGGGTCGCCAGCAGCGCCGCGAGCGAGGCGGGCTGCAGCCGCCGCAAGGCGCGGGCGTGCGCTGCCTCGCCGCCGCGCGCCGGGAGCCAATGGCGCCACAGCTGGGCGGCGATGACCGGCACCACGATATAGAGCACGACCGACAAAAACAGCGTCGTCCACGGAACCGTGATCGAGGACAGGCCCAACAGCAACCCGACGATCGGGGCGAAGGCGAACACCATGATCGTGTCGTTTAGCGCGACCTGGCTCAGCGTGAAGTTGGGATCGCCCTCGGTCAGACCAGACCACACGAAGACCATCGCGGTGCACGGCGCGGCGGCGAGCAGAATGAGCCCGGCGATATAGCTGTCGATCTGGGCTTCCGGCAGCAAAGGGCGGAACAACATCCCGACAAAGAGCCAGCCGAGCAGCGCCATGCTGAACGGCTTGACGAGCCAGTTGACCCCCACCGTAACGGCAATGCCGCGCCACGCCGCGGCCACCCGGTGGAGCGCGCCGAAATCGACCTTGACCAGCATCGGCACGATCATCAGCCAGACCAAGACCGCGACCGGAATGTTGACCTGGGCCAAGGTCATCTGGCCGAGCGCGTGAAACGGCGCCGGCACCAGCCGCCCGAGCATGATCCCGGCGAGGATGCACAGCGCCACCCACAGCGTCAGATAGCGCTCGAAGGTGCCCAGCCCCGGCGCTTTCGGGCGCCGCGCGGTGCCGGCGATCGATGTCACGACCCGGCTTTAGCGCGCACAGCAGGCGGGTGCCGCGACCGCGGCGGAAAACGGGACAGCTGGCGCGCAGCATACGGTCGCGCTTTCCTGGTCGAGCTTGCCGATCGCGCTTGCGCCGTAGACTGCGGCGTCGCCATAGGTGAAGAAGGTTTCCCATCTGACGCCTTGCGGGTCGGCGACCCATTGCTTGTCCGACACGGCATAGCAGCAGGTTGTGGCGACCTCCTCGACGACCGGCTGCTCGGCGCGGGTAAGGCGCTCGTAGACCTCGCCAAGCTCGGCCTCGTCTTCGGCCTGGATGCCGAGATGCGAGATGCCCGCGGCCTCGCCGCAATGGGTGCTGATCGCGAAATTGACCCGCGGATCGTCAAGCATCCATTTGGCGTAATCGGGCTTCAGCACGGTCGGCTCGGTGGCGAACAGAGTCGAATAAAACCGGACCGATTGCGCCAGATCCTCAACCTGCACGTGGACGTGAAATCGTTTCATTACTGTCTCCTTTCGCAAAGGCATCGGCGGGATTGCAGGCCGGCGCACACGCCTCGCCGCGGCCGCAACAGTTTTCGGTCAGATAGAGCAGCAGCTCGTTCATCGTCCCGTATTCGGCGGAATAAATCAGGTTCCGGCTGAAACGGCGCTGCGTAATCAAGCCGGCATGGACGAGCTCTTGCAGATGAAACGACAGCGAGGAAGGCGGGACCCCGAGCTGTTCGGCAATGGCGCCGGCGGCCAGCCCTTCGGGTCCGCGGCTGACGAGCAGGCGGAACAGCGCCAGCCTCGTCTCCTGGGCGAGGGCGCCGAGCGCAGCGATCGCACCGACCTGGTCCATTCGCGGTATTTCCATCATTCGACGATCATGGAAACGAATACGGCCCGCGACGGAACCCGTCAAGCGATATTTGGTGAAATGTCGAAAGAAGGGCATCGCTGGCCGGCTAACCACTATTGCGCAACCGGGTAATCGATTAATCTCGCAATACGCAAGAGGGGCGGCGATGGCGGATCTGGCGGCCGCGGGCGAGAGTCTTGGCGCGGCCTTGCGCCGCGGCCGCGGGCCGTTTACCGCCTTTGCCGAGGCGCTCGCAGCCGAAGGCGACCGCCGGATCCTGTGGCTCCCGGTGTTTTTCGGCACCGGCATCGCGCTCTACTTTGCCCTGACGATCGAACCGCCGCTCTGGATCGGCGGCGCCGCGACTATCGGTGCCGCCGCGGTTGCGGTGGCGCTGCGTCGCCGGCCAGCGCTGCGCAATGCCGGCATCGCGCTCGCGTTTGTCGCGGCCGGGTTTGCGGTCATGCAGCAAGCGCGCTGGGAGCGCGGCACGCCGATGCTGGAGCGCCAGTTCGGAGCTGTCGCGATCACCGGCAAGGTCATCGATATCGACCCGCTCGGTCGCGGCTGGCGGATCATCCTCGCGCCCGATCCGCTTCCCGGCCTCGCGGCGGATGCCCAGCCGCACCGCCTGCGCCTCCACATCGCCCCGACCAGCGATGCGCTGCAGCCCGGCGACCGGGTCAGCCTCAAGGGCAAACTCTACCCGGTGCCGGCCCAGCTGCTGCCGGGCGGGCGCGACATGCAGCGCGAACTCTATTTCGCCGGCATCGGCGGGGTCGGATACAGCTATGGCGCGGCGCGCCGTATCGCCGCTTCCGGGGAAAATGGCGGAGAAAATGCCGGGGGCAATCAAACCGCGGGCGGCTGGCGCGAATGGCTGTTGCAGCTGCGCGCCGAGATGACGCGGCGCATCAACGCGGCATTGCCCGGCTCGACCGGCGGCGTCGCCTCCGCGGTGATCACCGGCAAGCGCGGCACGATGGCCGAGGAGGTCAAAGAGGCGTTTCGCCAATCCGGATTGTCGCATCTCTTGGCGATCGCCGGGCTTCATCTCGGCCTCGTCGGCGGCTTTGTGTTCTTTTCGGTGCGCGGCGGCCTGGCGCTGATCCCGTTTCTGGCGTTGCGCTACCCGATCAAGAAGATCGCGGCGGTCGTCACGCTGATCGTTCTGTTCTGTTATCTGATGATTTCGGGCGCGGCGATCCCGACCGAGCGCGCCTTCGTGATGAACGGCATCGTCTTCGCCGCGATCGTGATCGACCGGTTGCGCCTGTCGATGCGGATCTGCGCGATCGCCGCCCTCGTCGTACTGCTGCTCGACCCGGCGAGCCTCGTCGGGGTCAGCTTCCAGATGTCGTTCGGCGCGGTCGTGGCGCTGATCGCGGTCTATGAGACCTGGGGCGCCCGGCTCGCCTATCTCTTCCACAGCGGCTCATTCGCACGCAAGGCATTGGGTTACATCGGCGCCGTCGCGGTCACCACATTGGTCGCGACGGTCGGCACCGAGCCGTTCGCGATCTATCACTTCCATCACCTCGTGCTCTATTCGCCGCTGGCCAATGTCATTGCCGTGCCGATCTCGGCGATGTGGACCCTGCCCTGGGGCGTCGTCGCCTGCCTCTTGATGCCGTTCGGCCTGGAACGGCTGGCGCTGGTGCCGATGGGCTGGGGCATCGATGTGACGATCGTGGTCGCGCAATGGGTCGCGGCGATGCCGGGAAATGTCTGGTCGATCCCGCGTTTGCCGACCTTTGGGGTGGTGCTGGTGGCGCTCGGCGGCTGTTGGCTGTGCCTGTGGCAGCAGAAATGGCGGCTGTGGGGGACGCTCGGGATCGTCGCCGGCATGGCGATGATGCTGCTCACCCGCCCACCCGACCTGATCCTTGCCGATTTCGGCCGGTTTCTCGCGGCGCGCGCGCCGGACGGCAACTACCTGGTCGCCGACACCAGCGAGAAGCTGGCCCGCTCCTTCCTGGTCCAGGAGACCGGGGCAAGGCTGCTGCCCTGGCCGGCTGCGGCTTCCTCCGCCGAGCCCCTCGATTGTCCCTCTGAGGGCCGCTGCTTCTATGCCGCTCACGGAAGGCGGGTGGCGCTGGTGACCAGCGAGGCCGGGCTCCCGGTGGCTTGCAACACGGTTGACGCGATCGTGGCGCAGGTGCCGGCGGGGTTCGGCTGCCGTCCGCAAATCCCGGTGGTGGACCGGATCGACAGCTGGCGCCAGGGCGCGATCGCGCTGTGGCTCGATCCCGGCGGCATAACAATCGACAGCGCCAATGCCAGCCGCGGCGACCGGCCGTGGGTCCCGCACCCGATATCGGCGCGCGAGCGCGCCAGGGCAGCCGAAAACCCTTGAGGCAGTGAGAAAAAGAAGACGCTTCACCGCAGAGGACGCAAAGGATGCGCAAAGGTCGCGGAGGTTAATTCTTCGGGCGCGGAGCGCCCAATAAATTTTCGGTTCGCGTGCACGCCAAGTGTTCATTGGCGCTTCGCGCCGTGATCTCGCCTTCGCGTCCTTTGCGTATCCTTTGCGTCCTCTGCGTTAAAGCGTTTTCCTTCTCACCACTCGAGCGGGAAGCCGGTCGAAATGAGGCAATGTTCGAGAATGCCGCGGCCGCGATCGGGCAGACGGCGCTCCTCCGCGAAGCGCTCGAGCGCGCCGGTGATCGCCTCCGGCTGGCGCTCGCTGCCGGTCGGCAGATACTGGATCAAATTGTCGCGAAAGCCGCGCCGGGTCACGAAATAGGTGCCGAGGCCGCGGGCCCGGGCGATCGCGGTTTGCGCCTCGGTGATCGGCCGCACCCCTTTGTTGGTGGCGAAATCGGCCCAGTTGGTGGCGAGGCATCCACCCGGAGCCAGCGCATCGATGCAGCGCGCCCAGAAAGCCTCGTCGAGCGGCGCCGGCCCGCGCGCATCGTAGAGATCGACGAGGACCACATCGAATTGCCGCGTATTGCCGGCAAGAAAGCGCTCTGCGGTATCGATCACGACCGGCTGGCTCAAATAAAACCAGCGCCGCGCGATCGCCATCACGCTCTCGTCGGCATCGACCAAGGTCGGGGCGCATTCCGGGAGATAGGCGCGCATGAAGCGCCACATCGCGGCGCCGCCGACCCCGAGTAAGAGCGCCGTCACCGGCCGCTCGCACAGCGCAAAGGCGAGCGACATCAGCCGCTCGTAATGAAAGACCAGCTGCGCCGGGTACAAGAGATCCATGCTCGATTGCTCGGTGACCTGCAGGGCCTCGGGGTTTGCCGCGCCGAAGGACGGGCCAAACGAGCCTAGGGTGCGATAGTGTCGCGCGCCGCGGTCGAAATCGACGACGAATACCGGAGCGCCGAAGGCCGCAGTCGCGCGCAGCTGTCGCAGGCGCGACGTGGCGCCGAAATAATCGGCGATCAGCCGGC
Organism: Allostellaceae bacterium; assembly: GCA_041490725.1. GTDB lineage: Bacteria > Pseudomonadota > Alphaproteobacteria > ATCC43930 > CGMCC-115725 > DATARH01. The sequence continues at coordinate 5,388 of JBGPTQ010000008.1, forward strand.
GCAGATGCTCGTCATCGACGCGAGTTGTCATCACGCGACCGCGCGATCGGCGCCAAGATCAGCGGCCGGTTCGGCAGCCCGAATGGCGGCGCTCAGATCGACGAGCGCGGCCACCGCTTCGGCGAATTGCCCGAGCGCACCGCGCCCGCGATCGGACAGCCCATAGGTGCCGCGGCCGAGCCGGGCAAACCAGCCATAAACATCGCGCTGCAGGATGCGCGCGGCATCCGCGACCCCGGTCGCTTCGCGCAAATCCGCCACTCGCATCGGACCCGTCGCGGCGAGTGCGTGGGCAACGCGCAGCGCATCCTGCCGATAAACGGTGACGACCGGGGCGCGATTGCGGCCGCCGACATTCATGTCGCCCTCGCGCCCGTCAAACTCGGCGATCAGCCGCGCCGCGCGCTGGTGCGCCGCCCGCGGGCGATAGGGTACCGGCTCCTCGACGACCGCGACCGTGTCGCGGCCGACCAGAATGAGCCCGAGCCCGAGCCGGCGGCACAACCGGCGAATCGGCGGCGCATCGGGCATGACGCCGCGCGCGCCGCGCGCACTGCTCGCTGGGCGCGGCCGGCGCGGCACGGCGAGATAGACCCGCTCGCTCAGCGCCAACCGGTCGATCCCTTGCAGCACCAGCGCCAGGGTGAAGCGCAGCTTCAGCTCAACAATGACCGCCGGCTCGTCGCCCCGCCGGGCGACGAGGTCGCAGCCGCGGACCTCGCCCTTCACCTCGTAGCCAAGGCGTTCGAGGAAAAGTTTGACCGGCCGGTAGAGCGCGGACTCGCTGATCGCCCCCACCCCCTCCCTAGCGCTCGCCCGCGTTGCCCCCACCCGCCCGCCGCTGACGCGGCAGACTCCCTCCCCTCCCCGGGCTTGACCCGGGGATTGCGGGGGAGGGTTGGGGTGGGGGCATCCGAGGGGCGGGTGGGCGCCCATCGGGGATTTGCCGGTCGGGGATTTGGGACTGCGGCTCATCATTAGCCGATCAGGAAGCGAATTTGCCGCCGCTGCCAAGCCCCTTCTGTCAAGCCGCGCGCCGGCCGCGCTATGCTGACCGGCGACAACCGCTTGACCGCGACGCAGCAAGCTTGATTCGCCCCCAAGGAACCGCAGGGAGCCGCTCCAATGCGCGCGCAACTCCTGACCGCAGTCGGACATCCACTCGCCGCTAGCGATGTGCCGGCGCCGCTTCCCGGTCCGGCCCAGGTGCTGATCAAGGTTCATGCCTGCGCGGTCTGCCGCACCGATCTGCACGTCGTCGATGGCGAATTGCCCCACCCGAAGCTGCCGCTGATCCCCGGCCACGAGATCGTCGGCACCGTCGTCGAACGGGGCGCGGATGTCGATCGTTTCAAGGTCGGCGACCGGGTCGGGGTGCCGTGGCTCGGCTGGACCTGCGGGGTGTGCGAGTATTGCCGCGACGGCCGCGAGAATCTGTGCGACCGCGCCCGCTTCACCGGCTATCAGATCGATGGCGGCTATGCCGAGCTGACCGTCGCCGATCAGCGCTATTGCTTTGCGATCGACCTGCGGTTCGGCGATGTCGAGGCCGCGCCATTGCTGTGCGCCGGCCTGATTGGCTACCGCACATTGCGGCTCGCCGGTGATGGGGAACGAATCGGCATCTACGGCTTCGGCGCGGCCGCCCATATCGTCGCGCAGCTCGCGCGCCACCAGGGAAGGCGGGTCTTCGCCTTTACCCGCCCGGGCGACCAGGCGGCGCAGGATTTCGCGCGCAGCCTCGGCGCGGTGTGGGCCGGCGGCTCCGCCGAGATGCCGCCCGAGAAGCTCGACGCGGCATTGATCTTCGCGCCGGTCGGGGCATTGGTGCCGGCGGCATTGGCCGCGACCAGGAAGGGCGGCACAGTGGTGTGCGGCGGCATCCATATGAGCGACATCCCGGCCTTTCCCTATCGCCTCCTCTGGGAGGAACGGGTAATCCGCTCGGTCGCCAACCTGACGCGCCGCGACGCCGAAGAATTCCTCGCCCTGGCGCCGGAAGCCGGGATCCGCACGACGACCCGGACCTATCCGCTCGCGCAGGCGAACCAGGCGTTATCCGATCTGCGCACCGGCGCGCTCGAGGGCGCCGCCGTGCTGGTGCCGTGAGAGGCAATTGATACGGAAAAGGGGTAGGATGGGTTGAGCATAGCGAAACCCATCGCTGCGCATCGGCTTGAAGGCTTGATGGGTTTCGCTACGCTCAACCCATCCTACGAGGCTACGAGGGCTTCCGGCGCCTACCCCCGTAGCTTCACGTATTCGAAATCGCCGGGCTTATTGTCGATGCCGGCGCGCGGCGGGGCGATCCACGAGGCGAAGGCGCCGGGCTCGGTGACCGGCTGCATCAGGCTGGCGACGAACGCATCGTCTTCGGCCGAAGGCAGAAATTCGCCGCGGCGGCGCGCCCATTCCTCGGCGCCGAGAATGGTGCCGTCGGGATCGGCGTGGATCGCGGCGAACTCGCCGATGCGGCGGTTGAACGCGACATGCGGCAGCTTCAAGCGATAGGCGACGCCGGCGCGCGCGATGCTGCGGTTCCACCAGCGCTCCACCGCCGAGGCGGCGTCGGCGACGTAATCGTCGCGCAGCCTCATGTTGAGCGCCGAGAGCGCCGGCACGTCCTCCTTGACGATACGGCCGTTCTTCAGCCGCAACACCTTGTAGCTGGCGCCGACCAGAAGGTGGTCGTCGTCGATCTGGTCTTCCAGATAACGGCCCTTGATGCCGGCGTTGAAAGCGTTCGCGGCATTGCTGCTGATCTCGCTGCCGAACAAATCGAGGGTCAGCGAGAAATGCAGATTGGCCCGCTTCTGGATCGTCGGCAGGTCCATGACGCCCTGCGCGCGCACCCGCTCGATGTCGTGGGGGTCGTCGATGCCGGCCGCTCGCATCGCCGTGCAGGTGCGCTCGATGATGCGGCCGACGCCGGACTGGCCGACGAACATGTGATGGGCTTCTTCGGTCAGCATGAAGCGGCAGGTGCGCGATAAGGGATCGAAGCCCGATTGCGCCAGCGCATGCAGCTGCATCTTACCGTCGCGGTCGGTGAAGAAGGTGAACATGAAAAACGCCAGCCAGTCGGGCGTCGCCTCGTTGAAGGCGCTGAGCAGGCGCGGGCTGTCGCGGTCGCCCGAGCGGCGGCGCAACAGGTCCTCGGCCTCCTCGCGCCCGTCGCGGCCGAAATATTTCTGCAACAGATAGACCATCGCCCACAGATGCCGGGCTTCCTCGACATTGACCTGGAACAGGTTGCGCAGATCGTAGAGCGATGGGGCGGTAGCGCCGAGACGGTGCTGCTGCTCAACCGAAGCGGGCTCGGTATCGCCCTGCACGACAATCAGGCGACGAAGCATCGCGCGGTATTCGCCCGGCACCTCGTGCCAGGCCGGCTCGCCCCGATGCGCGCCGAACGGGATCCTGCGGCCCTCAACCGCCGGCGCCAGGAGGATGCCCCAGCGGTAGTCCGGCATGCGGACATAGCCGAACTTGGCCCAGCCCTCGGGCTCGACGCTGACCGCGGTGCGCAGGTAGACGAGGCTCGACTGGAAGCCCTCGGGGCCGCGCTCCTTCCACCAGTCGAGACAGCCCGGGTGCCAGCTTTCGAGCGCACGCCTGAGGCGCGGGTCGGCGTTGAGCCCGACATTGTTCGGGATCAGACCGTCGTAGTCGACCGTGCTCGCCTCGGGCATTTGCGTGCTCCTCTCGCCCTGCTACACCCGCTCCGGGTCGAAGCGCGGGCGCAGGCCGGTGCCGTAGCGTTTCAGCGCACTCTCCTCGCCGGCCGCGTTCGGGCGCTGGAAGATCCAGTTCTGCCAGGCGCTGAGCCGGCCGAAGATGCGCGTCTCCATCGTTTCCGGGCCGGCGAAGCGCAGATTGGCCTCGAGCCCGGTCAGCGCGTCGGGCGAAAAGCTCGCCCGCTCCTCGAGTAGGAGGCGAACCTCATCGTCCCAGTCGACCTCGTCATAGCTCGCGGTAACGAGACCGAGCGCCTCGGCCTCTTCGGCATCGAGCGCGGCGCCGATCCGCTCTGCGGCGCGCGCCACGCTCTCCGGCTCGCCGAGAAAACGGGTGGCGAGGCGGGTGAGGCCGTTGCCCATCACATAGGCGCCGAAATTGAGCGGCGACAGGGCCAATGTCGCCGGGCCGCTATTGTCGCCGGCGCGAGTCCCGGCGAACATCAAGGCGCGATCGGCGGCGAAGACCAGCTCGGCGAGGCTGCCGGCAAAGCAGCTGCCCGGCTCGATCAGCGCGATGAGGCTGCGCGAGGTCACGTCGATGCGCTTGAAGACGCGCTTCAGGAGGAGGCGGATCTCGCGCACCAGCCAGTCGCCGGCATGGGCGTCAAGCAGCCCATCGGCCGCGAGCGCGGCGCCCGGATCGCCCTCCGAGCGGAACACGAGGATGCCGAGCTCGGGCTCGTTGAAGCGCAGATGGAGGATCGCATCATCGAGCTCGCGCGCCATCGCCAGCGGCCAGAACGCGGCGCCCTCGGCATGGATACCCGCGAGATCGCCCGGCAATTGCGCCGGCCCGCGCACGGTGATCGTGGCCCGGCGGCGCGCCCGGTCGAGCGCGACCCGGACATGGCGATAGGCGATCGCATCGCCCGAGACCCGGCGTTCCAGCGCCGGCAGCGCAATGCCTTGCGCGTCTTGCGGGCGGTCGGAGGTGGCGGCCAGCGCCCGGGCACGCTCGCGCACCTTCTCGTCCCAGGAAGAGGGCATCACGACCTCATCGACCAGATGCCAGTCGAGCGCGCGTCGCCCGCGCACGCCCTCTTCGGTGGCGCAGAACATATCGGCGCGGTCGCGCCGCACCCGGCGCTTGTCGGTGAGGCGGGTCAGCCCGCCGGTGCCGGGGAGAACGCCGAGCAGCGGCAGCTCGGGCAGCGCCACCGCCGAGCGGCGGTCGTCGATCAGCATGATCCAGTCGCATGCCGCCGCCAGCTCGTAGCCGCCGCCCGCCGCGGTGCCGCCGAGCGCCGCCAGATAGCGCTGGCCCGAATGTTCGGACGCATCCTCGATCGCGAGCCGGGTCTCGTTGGTGAATTTGCAGAAATTGACCTTGTGCATGTGCGAGGCGCGGGCGAGCGCCCCGATATTGGCGCCGGCGCAGAACACGTTGTCCTTGCCCGAGCGGATCACCACCGCGCGCACTTCCGGGTGCTCGAAGCGCAGCCGGGTTACCGCATCGGCCAGTTCGATATCGACCCCGAGGTCGTACGAGTTGAGCTTCAGCTCGGTCCCGGGGAAGAGGCCACCGGCCGGATCGACATCGAGCGTCAGGGTCGCGACGGCGCCCGCGCAATCGAGCCGCCAGTGGCGGTAACGGCGGGGCTCGGTGGCGAAATCGATGTGCATGGGCAGTCCGTGTCCCGGAGGCCGGCAATATACGTCATTCCCGCGAAAGCGATAAACCGCGGAGCGCAGGGCGCGAGGAGGGCGCAGCGGCAGCAATGGCGCGAGGAGGGCGCAGCGGCAGCAATGGCGCGATGATCGCCCAATCGGCATCGGTCAGGTCGCTTCCATAGCGTAGGTGCTCCCGGCTATGCTGGCGCCTGGTGATCGGGGTCCACATGCGGTCCCTCCAACGGCTTCGACACCCGTCCGGATTAGAAGAATGAACACCGGGGAGCGAGAGCGGGTCGAACGGCGGTTGGCGGCCATCCTGGCAGCCGATGTCGCGGGCTACTCGCGGTTAATGGGAGGGGATGAGGAAGGCACGCTCGAACGGCTCAAAGAGCATCGCCGCAAGCTCGTCGACCCGAAGATCGCCGAGCATCATGGCCGCATCGTCAAGACGACCGGCGACGGGCTCTTAGTCGAGTTCGCCAGCGTCGTCGACGCGGTGCGCTTCGCGGTCGACGTTCAACGCGAGATGGCCAACCGCAACATTGGCGTACCGGCCGAGGGTCGCGTCGAGTTCCGCATCGGCATCAATGTCGGCGACATCATCATCGATGAGGGCGACATCTTCGGCGACGGCGTCAACGTCGCCGCCCGCCTCGAAGCGCTGGCCGAGCCGGGTGGCATCTGCGTCAGCCGGGTCGTGCGCGACCAGGTTCGCGACAAGCTCGACTTTGCGTTCGAGGACATGGGCGAGCAACAGGTCAAGAACATCACGAGGCCGGTGCGTGCCCACCGCATCCTGCTCGGCGACAGGCCTAGCCTCTCCGAGCCGCCGACGGGCGCCCCGGCAACACCGGCGCTTGCCCTTTCCGACAAGCCGTCGATCGCGGTTTTGCCGTTCCAGAACATGAGCGGCGATCCGGAGCAGGAATATTTCGTCGACGGCATCGTCGAAGACATCATCACCGGGTTGTCGCGGATCAAATGGCTGTTCGTTATCGCCCGCAACTCGACCTTCGCTTACAAAGGCCGGGCGGTCGACCTGAAGCAGGTCGGCCGCGAGCTCGGGGTGCGCTACGTGCTCGAAGGCAGCTTGCGGAAGGCCGGCAACCGTGTCCGCATCACCGGGCAGCTGATCGAGACGGCTACTGGGACGCATGTCTGGGCCGAGCGCTACGATCGCGCGCTCGACGACATCTTCGAAGTGCAGGACGAGATCACCTTGAACGTGGTCGGCGCGATTGGGCCGAGCCTGCGCCAAGCCGAGATCGAGCGCGCCAAGCGCAAACGCCCGGAAAATCTCGACGCCTACGACCTCTACCTGCGCGCCTTGCCCCATCTTCACGCGAGTATGCCCGGCGATGCGGATAAGGCGCTCGTACTTCTCCGCGAAGCCCTTGCGCTTCAGCCGGACTATGCCGCGGCGCTTGCCGCGGCAGCCTTTTGCCATGAGAACCGTTACATGCGGGGCGGGCTGCAAGCAGCGGACAAGACCGCCGCCCTGGCGCATGCACGGGCCGCGATCGAGGCCGGCGCCGACGACGCCATGACGCTGGCCACCGCGGGGTTCGTGATTGGTCTCGTCGACCACGACTACGAGGCCGCCATGAACGCCATCGATCGCGCGCTGGAGCTGACCAGCTTCTCGGCGTGGGCGCTCGGCTCGGGTGCAGTCATCCTCGGCCATGCCGGTCGCACCGCGCAAGCGATCGAGTACGCTGACCGCGCGCTCCGCTTCTGCCCGTTAGACCCGGAGATTTTCCACACTTACATCGGGCTCGGCATCGCGCACTGCGCAGCCGGGAATTGGGAACAGGCGATCGCCGCCTGCGGCAAGGCGGCACAAGCGAACCCTCGCTTCAGCCTGCCACCTGTCCTGCAAGCGGCCGCCTTATCGTGCCTCGGCCGTCTCGACGAGGCCAAGGCTGCGGCGCGGCGGGTGCTCGAATTAGAGCCAGGCTTCACCGTTACACTCTTCGTCAGGTCCCACACGGGCCGCCCGGAAATCTGGACCCCGATCGGCGACGCGCTGCGCCAAGCAGGGCTCCCGGAGTAAACCGGTTTAGGTAACGAATGGCAGAAAAATCGCTCAACCGCGCCATGCCGCCTCCCGCCATCCCGCGCATCGCCATCCTCGGCTTCTCGATCGAGTGCAACAATTTCGCGCCGCCCGCGACGAAGGCGGATTTCCTCGCCCGGACCTATCTCGAAGGCGACGACATCCTTGAGGAGGCGCGTGCGCCCACCCAGACGATGCTGCCCGAGACGCCCGGCTTTGTCGCGGCGATGGACGAAGCCGGGCCGTGGCAGCCGATTGGCATCGCGCTGGCGATGAGCGAGCCCAATGGGCCGGTCGAGCACACGTTTTTCGCGGAGCTGCTGGCGACCATCGCGCGCCGTCTCACCGCCGCGCTGCCGCTCGACGGCGTCTATATCTGCGCGCATGGCGCGGCGCTGACCACGCAAGAGGACGACCCTGAAGGCGTCCTGTTCGAGACCGTGCGCCATATCGTCGGCCCCGGGGTGCCGGTCGTCGCGACCTTTGATCTCCACGCCAATGTCTCCGACCGCATGGTCGATTTGATCGACGCCTTTATCGGCTACCGCACCAACCCGCATCTCGACATGCGCGAGCGCGGCGCCGAGGCGGCGGCGGCGTTGCGCGAATTGCTTGCCGGCACCAAGACCGAACGGGTGCGCCTGCGCCTGCCGATCGTGCCGCCGACGGTGACCCTCCTGACCGCCGCCGGCCCCTACGCCGAGATGATTGCGCTCGGCCAGCGGCGCATGACGCGAGCGATCATGAATGTCTCGGTGATGGGCGGCTTCGCCTATGCCGACACCGCCAAGAACGGCCTCAGCGTCATCGTGACCGCGCGCGGCGACAGGACAGCGGCCACCGCTCTCGCCCGCGAGATCGCGCAATATGGCTGGGACAACCGGGCGCGCTTCTATCCGACGCTGACGCCGCTCGACGAGGCGATCGAGCAGGCGCTCGCGGTCGGGCGCGACCCGAGTTTGCCGGCGCTCGCTTTTGCCGATGTCGCCGACAACCCGGGCGGCGGCGGGCGCGGCAACACGATGTTTCTGCTGCGCGCCTTCGCCGAGGCCGGGGTCGCGGGCGCGCTGTTCGGGATCATCTACGACCCTGATCTCGCCACCGAGGCGCACGCTCACGGGCTCCACTATAATTTCGAGGCGCGCTTCAACCGCGCCGAAACGACCAAATTCTCCGAGAAGTGGAGCGCGCCGGCGCGGGTCGCGGCATTGAGCGACGGCAATTGCATCGGAAGGCGCGGCATGTATGCCGGGTTGCGGTTCGCGCTCGGGCCCTGCGCCGCGCTCGCGATCGGCGGCATCACAATCGTCGTGGTGTCGCACCGGGTGCAGTGCGCCGACCCGATTTTCTTCGAGATGATGGGGCTCGACATCACAAGGGCGCGCAGCGTCGCGGTCAAGTCACGCGGCCATTTCCGCGGCGGCTTCGACGAATTTTTCAGGCCGGACCAGATCATCGAGGTCGACCTGCCGGGCCTCACCTCGCCGATGCTCAGCCGCTTCGAGTGGACCCGCCTGCCGCGCCCGGTGATCCCGCTCGACGAGGGGGTCGCGTTCAGCCTGAGGTAGCCGACGCACCGCCGTTCGCGTGGAGCTTCAGCGCTGCGTAGATAAAGCCGTTCGTCGGCGTGGGGATGCCGTGGCGGCGGCCCAGCTCGACCACCTTGCCGGCGAACCACGGCAATTCGAGGCGATTGCCGCGCAACAAATCGTTGCCCATCGAGGTCATGTGGTAAGGCGGCA